>CAMNNV010000025.1 GCA_946546075.1 uncultured Bacillota bacterium
GGGCGTGGACGTGACGCTGATCTGCGACAACATGGCATCCATGGTGATGAAAAACGGCTGGGTGCAGGCCTGCTTCGTAGGGTGCGACAGAGTGGCCGCGAATGGGGATACGGCAAACAAGATCGGCACGTCAGGCGTGGCGATCCTGGCAAAGCACTACGGCATACCGTTTTATGTTCTGGGGCCGTCCTCGACGGTGGATCTCGACTGCCCGACGGGAGCGGATATCCCGATCGAGCTCAGAGACCCTGAGGAGATCAAAGAAAAGTTCTTCAGAGAACCTACGACGTCTGCGGATGTGAAATGCTTCAATCCGGCGTTTGATGTGACGGACCACAGTCTCATCACGGCCATCGTGACAGAGAAGGGGATCTGCAGGGCGCCGTTTACGGAGAGCCTCCGGAAGATCAAATAACAAAACTTGACATATTTTACCATTTGAGATATACTCCTTTTGGGTGGAATAAATTACCAAAAGGAGTATTTTGATGGAGAATATCAATCTGGCAATCGTGACAAGAGACAGAGGATACGGAAATGCGCTGGGCTACGGGATCATCAGCGTATGCAGGACGATCATCGTGAATGTGTTCAGCCCTGAAGAATTCACAGGCAAGAGGAGCATGTATGTTTTTGACGGGGAGGAGCCTGCAGGATTTGATCTGGTGCTGTGGGACGGACAACCGGAGATCAGGGGACGGAACATCGTTATGATGGTGGACAAGCCATCCATGGCATGCAGGAATGCGGCGGGGGACAACTACCGCATCTATAAATACAGCCCCGCTCAGCAGATGATATCGGATATCTTCGATATATACGGCAGGGTGACGGGAAGGAGCCCCGTCAATGTCTCGCCGGCAGGGGTCCATGTCTATGCATTCTGCTCCAGTGCAGGAGGAACGGGGTGCAGCACTGTGGCCATGGCATTCTGTCAGGAACTGAAGCGGTTCCACGACAGGAGGGTCATATACGTATCCCTGGAAGAACTTGAGTCCACAGGAGGATTCATCAAAGCGGCGGCAAGCGCAGGGAGCATGGCCCACTACCTCTACAGCCTTTTTCGGGATAAGAAGTCTGTCATAGGAATGGTGGGAGAAGAGAAGGTCCGTTACCGGCCCTTCATGGAGAGCTTTACGATAAGCGATGATTTCGGCGTGGAGGCCTTTCGGCCGACAAAGGGGAGAAACCCGCTGGTGGATCTGGATCCGGAGGAGATCTGCATGTTCATCGAGTCCGTCATGAGCAGCGGCAGGTACGATGCTGTAGTGATCGATACGGGCGCAGGGCTTTCGCCTGCGGCGCTCACATGCCTTGAAATGGCGGAACGCGCATGTCTCGTCTCTACAGAGAACGCGGACGCTTTGCGGGAAACGAATTATCTGCAGTACCTGATGGCAGTCTGCGGAGAGGACATGCTGCACAAAATGATCAAAGTGGAAAACATGGTCAGATCTGAGAAATACCATGACTTTTTTGCAGAAGAAAAAGACGGTAAAAATATGGATCTTCTCGATACCGAAGTGGTGCTTGAGCGTGATAATATCTGCTCCGAAGAAGGCTCGATAAAAAAGGTGCTTCTGGAAGGAAATTTCGGCAATAATATAAGCAAATTAGCCAATAAATTTATCGAACCTTTAGGTAGTTATGATACAATAAATTGAAGAGTTATCGCCCGTTTCAGAGAGGAGCCCGCAATGGCCATAGAGTCCATAATAAAAGATATGGCTCTAATAATGATCGTAGCAGCTGTCGTGACGATTTTGTTCAAAAAAATCCGGCAGCCTGTTGTGCTGGGCTACATCGTGGCGGGCTTTCTGATCAGCCCGAATTTCGAGTATCTTCCTACGGTAGTGAGCAGGGAAGATATCACGGCATGGGCCGATATAGGTGTCATATTCCTGATGTTCGGACTGGGGTTGGAATTCAGTTTCAAGAAGCTGGCGACGGTAGGGAGCAGCGCCTTTATCATAGCCATAACGGTCATGGGATCCATGATATTCATCGGAACAGGCGTAGGGTATGCATTTGGCTGGGACAGGCTGGACTGCATCTTCCTGGGCTGCATGTTGAGCATGTCATCTACCATGATCATACTCAAGGCATATGAAGAACTGGGTGTCAAAAAAGAAAATTATGCCCAGATGGTCCTTGGCACGCTGGTCATAGAGGACGTGGCCGGCATCTTCATGATGATCGTTCTTACGGCCCTTTCGGTGGGGCACAATGTTTCGGGAGTGGAGCTTGCAGAGCAGCTTGGATTCATGCTGGTACTTCTCGGCATCTGGCTGGTGCTGGGAATCTATGTGATCCCGTCATTCCTGTCAAAAGTGGCCGATATGATGTCGGATGAGATGATCCTGGTCTGCTCGGTAGGGCTTTGTCTGGGGATGGTCATCATCGCGAACCTCATAGGATTTTCGTCTGCTTTGGGCGCGTTCATGACAGGTTCGATCCTGGCAGGTACGATCCATGGCGAAAGGATCGAAAGAGTGATAACGCCGCTGAAGGATATGTTCGGCGCCATATTTTTCGTTTCGGTCGGCATGCTGATCGAGCCGAAGCTTCTCGTGGAATACATAGGTCCGATACTCCTGATCACTGTGGTGACGATCATCGGACAGTCCACATTCTCCATCATAGGGATACTGCTTTCAGGACAGTCACCGTATGTGGCCATCAAGGGTGGCTCCAGCATGGTCCAGATCGGTGAGTTCTCCTTCATTCTGGCTACACTGGGCATCAGCCTCGGTGCCATAAGCGGGTTCCTGTATCCGATCGTAGTATGCGTGTCGGTGATCACCACATTCACGACACCGATCATGATCAAAAGTTCCGACCGTTTCTATGAATTCATGATGAAGCTCCTGCCGATGAAGGTGAAGATCCTCCTCAGGAAATGGACCTCCGACAGACAGACGGTAGACGACAAGGACAGAGACTGGCTGGATTATATCCTCAGGGTGCTGGCGAGGATCGGTATCTTCTCATCACTGATGTTCCTGATCTATCTTGTGGGGACGAGAAATCTCCTGCCTTTCGTGCATGAGAACATCACGACAAGTATAGGGGGAGATATAGGATGTGCTGTGGCGATGCTCCTTGCCATGGTGCCGTGCACGAGACTCATGCATGGAAGCACGAAGGATGCGCTGTTTACGAAACTGTGGCTGAAGCACAGAGCGAACAGACTGCCGCTGCTCACATTGCGAGCCATCAGGATATTCATCGCAGCCTGCTTCATGGCTCTTGTGGTGCGCAAAATTTTCCACGTGCCTTTCGCACTGCTGGTGGTCATCGCACTGATCCCTGTCATTCTCATCGTGCGTTCCCAGTTTATCCGGGGACTTGCCATCGACATCGAGCTTCGTTTCATGTCGAATTTCTCACAGAAGACTCTTGCCAGAGAGAAAAAGGAGAGAGGCGGCGGGAACATGAGGATGATCAACGAATCTCTGTATGTGGCTGAGTTCAAGGTCATGGATCTGAAGAAAAGCGTCAGAGTCGTGGATCTCACGAAGCGAAGGGGATTCCATGTGACGATCATCAAGATCATCCACGAAGACGGCGACATCGTGAACCTGCCTCTCAAGAACGAGATGATCAGGAGCAGAGATGTCCTGCACATGATGGGTACGGAGGAAGAAATCGATGCCATCATGCTTCTTCTCGCCAAGAGAAAGACGATAGAATACACGGATAAGCCGGATATCACGCTGAAGGATTATATCTACGGACAGACTTTCAGGAACATCGAAGCGGATAAGCAGATCTTCTGTATCCCGATCAAAGTGGACAGCAGTATGTTCTTCTGCAGAAGCTCCATCAGAGCGGCCCATCTGAGGGAAGCCTACCGGGCGACCATCATCGGGATCGAGCGAGGCAATCTGCCGATCATCAGCCCTGATGTGGAGACCATCATCCAGGAGGGAGACCTCATGTGGGTGCTGGGGACAAAGAACACTGCAGACAAGATGATCAAGGCAGGATTGCTCGAAAAACCGAAGCGGGAAGCGGCAAAAAGAGGTATGTAAGAAGCAAAACCCATAACTTGTTCTAATTTTAGAACCTTGATAATAAAAAAAATAAAAGATTCTGACTTTTTGTTGAAGAATCAAGATTTGAATGTTAAAATGCTAACGAGTAAGCGAGAGTAAGGTAGTTAGCATTTTTTATTTTACGTAATAAGGTTTGTATACAAAATGCTTTATACATACACAGCATTGAAGCATATGGACTGAGAATGAAAGATGCATGTAACTGTCATTAATGATGCAGTATGGAGGTTAGTATATGGAGACAATAAAGGGTGTTCCTAAGCAGATTCTTCATCATCTGCCAGGGGAAGACTGCAAGGGTCTTGGTAAGTGCGGACATGCTACATGTGCAGAGTGCGCACAGGCAATATTCGACGAGATGAAGCCGGATATGTGCCCTGCATGCAGTCAGTATGATGTCGATTTCATCGCATCACTTCTGGACGTTGAATCTGTGAAGGTGGAACCAAAGGTAGTGTATGTGAAATGTGGTGGCAGTGCTGCCGGCAAAGAGCGTTTTGCCGGTGTTTCGTCATGTGCTGAAGCCAAAGAAAAGGGTTTCCTTCCGGGCGAATGTCAGTACGGCTGTCTGGGCTGCGGCGACTGTGCAAGCGTATGTGTGTATGGTGCCATGAAAGTCGAAGACGGCAAGGTCATCATTGATCATGACAGATGTAATGGATGCGGAGCATGTATCGACGTATGTCCTCAGAAACTGGTTGGATACGTTCCTGAGGATGCGACGAACTTCATTCCATGCTCATCGCTTGAAAACGAGAACAAGACTTTCGAAACATGCGGCTACGGATGTATCGGATGCGGAGACTGTGCACTGGCTTGCCCGAAGGGCGCGATCGAAATGGTCATCGGCAACAAGATCGATGGAAGATATGCCAAGATCGACTACAGCAAGTGTGAAGGATGCGTATCATGTACGGCTGCATGCAGACGTAAGATCATTATCGATACGATCCATGATCCTGCAGAGATCAAGGATACGGTCGCTTTCGTCAAGTGTGTCGGTGGAGCATGGGGAAGCGCCAAGCTCAGAGATGCGGGCTATGAGAGCTGTATCGATGTGGAGAGAAACAAAGTTGGCCTGAATGCCATGGACGTATGTAAGTACTCATGCATAGGATTAGGCGACTGCGTCAACGTATGCAGATACGGAGCGATATCAAATGAATACGGCGTCGCGGTAGTTGATACAGATAAGTGTGTAGGCTGCGGTGACTGCTACAGAGCATGTCCGAAGCACAAGATCGACATGGTGCCATATATCGGTGTGAAGCAGAGTGCGTGTGAATCCGCTGCAGAAACCGAGAGAAGAATGGAAGTGTGCGGTCTGGGATGTATCGGGTGCGGTGACTGCGCAGACAACTGCCCGAACGAGGCCATCGAGATGATCTACGGTCACCCTTATATCCACGATGATAAATGCCTCAACTGCGGCGTATGCACATACCTTTGCACGAGAAGTTCACTGATCGAGAGGATCGTTCCTGAAAGCAACTATATTCAGAGAAAAGCTCTCGAACTCGACGATTAACGGAAGAAAGGAGATAGAACATGAGAGTCAGAAAAACAATGGACGGCAATACGGCAGCTGCACATGTTGCTTATGCCTTCTCAGAAGTTGCTGCTATCTACCCTATCACACCATCATCTGTTATGGCGGAGAATGTAGATGAGTGGGCATCACTGAACAGAAAAAATATATTCGGAGAAGAAGTCAAAGTCGTTGAGATGGAGTCCGAAGGCGGCGCAGCAGGTGCGGTACACGGATCTGTGACAGCGGGCGCACTGACAACCACATTCACGGCATCACAGGGGCTTCTGCTGATGATCCCGAACATGTATAAGATCGCTGCGGAGGGTACACCTACTGTGATCCATGTAGCAGCAAGAGCCGTTTCAACGCATGCACTGAACATTTTCGGAGATCATTCCGACGTAATGGCATGCAGACAGACAGGGTTCGCGATGCTTTCCTCGAGGAATCCTCAGGAAGTCATGGACCTGGCAGCTGTAGCACATCTGGCCGCCATCGAAGGCAAGGTTCCGATGCTGCACTTCTTTGACGGATTCAGGACATCCCATGAGTACCAGAAGATCTACACATGGGATTACAAAGATCTCAAAGACATGCTCGATATGGATGCGGTAACAAGGTTCAAGGTCAATGCCCTCAATCCGAACCATCCTCACCATATGGGGTCTGCCGAGCAGCCGGAGACATTCTTCCAGCACAGAGAAGCATGCAACACGAATTATGAGAAACAGATCGACGTTATCATCGACTGCATGAACAGAGTAAGTGCGAAAGTTGAACGTACGACACCATACAAGCCTTATGAATACTATGGCGCTCCTGATGCGCAGGAAATCATCGTGGCCATGGGTTCTGTATGTGACTGCATCGAAGAGGTCGTCGATTATATCAATGCCAACAAGAATAAGAAGGTCGGCGCCGTCAGCGTAAGAATGTACAGACCTTTCTCCGCAAAGCATTTCGTAGCGGAGATCCCTGAGACGGTAAGAAGGATCGCCGTCCTCGACAGAACGAAGGAACCCGGCTCCCTGGGCGAGCCTCTCTACCTCGACGTAGTAGCAGCACTCAAGGGCACGAAGTTCGAGAACAAGTTCGTCGCAAGAGGAAGATACGGCCTTGGTTCCAAGGACGTTCAGCCGGGAGACATCCTTGCTGTATACGAAAACCTCTGGTCAAGACAGGCAAAACAGGAATTCACACTGTCCATCGAAGACGACGTGACGAACCTTTCCATCAAGGGTTCAGAGAATCCTGACGTCGCGCCTCACAGCACGGTTGCCTGCAAATTCTGGGGTATCGGTGCAGACGGTACGGTAGGTGCGAACAAAAACAGTGTCAAGATCATCGGCGACCACACGGGTAAGTACGTACAGGCGTACTTCCAGTACGATTCCAAGAAATCAGGCGGCGTCACGATCTCTCACCTGAGATTCGGTGACGAACCGATCCGGTCCACATACTACGTCAAGCAGGCAGACTTCGTGGCTTGCCATAAGATGCCGTATGTTTATAAGTACAATATGGTAGAAGACGTCAAGCCGGGCGGTATCTTCCTCCTCAACTGTGCGTGGACGGACGAAGAAATGGAAGAGAAACTTCCGGGCCACATGAAGAAATACATCGCAGAGAACGATATCCAGTTCTACACTTGTGATGCGATCAAGATCGCGATGGATCTGGGACTCAAGACGAGGACGAACACAGTACTCCAGGCGGCGTTCTTCAAACTGGCAGAGATCATCCCGATCGGAGACGTTGTGGGATATATGAAGGATGCCATCCAGAGAACGTACGGCTCAAAGGGTGCAGATATCGTCAATATGAACAAAGATGCTGTTGACGCAGGTATGACCCACGTACATAAGGTCGAGGTCCCAGAAAGCTGGAAAGACGCGGATCCTACGATTGAGACCATTCCGGCGGAAGGCAGAAACCAGATCCAGACGGACTACATCAACAATATACTGAAGCCAACGAACAGCATGTGCGGGGATGACGTTCCGGTATCTGCATTCATGGGCCTTGAAGACGGTATGGTACCGTCCGGTACAGCAGCCTTTGAGAAACGAGGCGTTGCTGTTGAGATCCCTAAGTGGGATTCGAGCAAATGCATGCAGTGCAACTGGTGTTCATACATCTGTCCACATGCAGTTATAAGACCGTTCGTGCTTGATAAAGAAGAAGCTGAGAAGTTTGAAGGCCATTCGATTCCTCTCAACTTCGATAAGAATAAGTTTTTCACCATTGCAGTCAGTGCGCTTGACTGTACGGCGTGCGGGTCCTGCGTAGAGGTATGTCCTTCAAGACAGAAGGCTCTGGAAATCATTCCGGCAGCAGAAACGGAAGTTCAGGTACAGGCTGAATTCGACTATCTGGTAAAGAACGTCAAGAACAAGCCTGAGATCGGAAGCACGGAGTCTATTACGAGAACGCAGTTCATCAAGCCGCTTCTCGAGTTCTCAGGAGCATGTCCGGGATGCGGTGAAACACCATATGCGAAGCTCGTTACGCAGCTCTTTGGTGAGAGAATGTTCATAGCGAATGCTACAGGATGTTCATCCATCTGGGGCCTGTCAGCACCGGCATCACCATACACGGTGACGGATGAGGGCAAAGGTCCTGCATGGGCAAACTCACTCTTCGAGGACAACGCTGAATTCGGGTATGGTATGGCGATCGCCATGAAGACAAGACGTACCAAGATACAGCACGTCGTTGAAAGACTTGCGGAGAGGGCAGAGTTCAAGGATGTCGCCAATGCATGGCTCATCAGCAAGGATGACCCGAAGAAGGCAACGATCACAGGTGACGCTCTCGTCAAGGCCTGCGAAGGCAGTTACGACGAAGATGCTACTTTCATTGTAGATAACAAGGACGTTCTCCCGAAGCCATCTGTATGGATCTTCGGTGGAGACGGCTGGGCATACGATATTGGATACGGCGGACTCGACCATGTTCTGGCATCAGGCGAAAACGTCAACGTTCTCGTATTCGATACAGAAGTCTACTCCAATACAGGCGGACAGGCATCAAAGGCAACACCGATCGGTGCAGTCGCACAGTTTGCTGCGTCAGGTAAGTCTGTGATGAAGAAGAACCTGGCACAGATCGCGATCTCATATGGATACATCTACGTAGCTCAGATCGCGATGGGCGCGAACCCTGCACAGACCCTCAAGGCCCTCAAGGAAGCGGAAGCATACGACGGACCTTCCCTCGTGATCGCTTATGCTCCTTGTATCAACCACGGTATCAAGAAGGGTATGAACAAGGCTATGATGGAGATGAAGGCTGCCGTAAGAGCAGGATACTGGAACCTGTTCCGTTACAATCCGGCCCTCATCCCTGAGAAGCAGAATCCGATGTCTGTTGACAGTGCTCCTCCAACAGAAAGCTATCGGGAATTCCTCAGAGGAGAAGTAAGATACAATGCTCTCGAACTGAAGGATCCTGAAAGAGCCGAGATGCTGTTCAATGAAGCCGAAAAACTCGATATGGAACGTTACGACAAACTGCTTCGTCAGAGAAAACGTTTCGAGAATATGTAGAAAGGAGCAGATGATAATATGTATAAGATCGTCAAGAAGAGAGTTCTGAATGATAACATGACATGGATGGTCATCGATGCTCCAATGGTAGCACGCAAGGCGAAGCCGGGTCAGTTCATCATTCTCAGAACAGACGAATACGGTGAGAGGATCCCTCTCACCATGGCAGGTCACGATGCAGAAGCCGGAACCATCGACCTGATCTTTGCAGCAGTAGGAAGAACGACGATGCTGATGAACCAGCTGGAAGAAGGAGATTATCTCCTGGATGTAGTAGGCCCTCTCGGCAAGCCGACGGAGATGGAAGGCCTCAAGAAGGTATGTGTAGTAGGAGGCGGAACAGGTAACGCTCTGGCATATCCTCTGGCATGCGGCATGCACGATCACGGCATCGAAACAGACATGATCGCAGGATTCAAGAGCAAAGATTTCGTCATCCTTGAAGATGAATTCAGAGCCGGCACGGACAATCTGTATATCACGACAGATGACGGCTCATACGGTGAGAAGGGCTTCACAACAGACAAGCTCAAAGAACTCATCGAAGCAGGAAACGAATACGATGAGATCGTTGCAGTAGGTCCTCCGATGATGATGAAGTTCATCTGCAAGATGGCAGAAGACTACGGCATCAAGTCCGTAGCATCACTGACAGCTTACATGATCGACGGTACAGGAATGTGCGGTGGATGCAGATGTCTCGTCGGCGGCGAAAACAAGTTCGTCTGCGTTGACGGACCTGAATTCGACGGAGCACTGGTAGACTGGGACGAACTCATCAAGAGAAATGCATACTATGCAGAACAGGAAGCAGAAGACAGAGCTCACGTTTGCAGACTGACAGGAGGTGTTCGTTACCATGATTAATTTTAAAGAAGTAAAGAATCCTATGCCTGAGCAGGATCCAAAGGTGAGAGCCAGAAACTTCAAAGAAGTAGCATCAGGCTATACACCTGAACAGGCTGTAAACGAGGCAATGAGATGCCTTAAGTGCAGGAACAAGCCTTGCACAAAGGGATGCCCGGTAATGGTCAAGATCCCTGAATTCGTAGCAAAGATCGCTAAGGGCGAGTTCGAAGCTGCATATCAGATCATTTCAGAGACAAGTGCACTTCCTAGGATCTGCGGCAGAGTCTGCCCGCAGGAAAACCAGTGTGAAGGCGTATGCGTAAGAGGTCTCAGAGGCGAACCTGTTTCCATCGGAAGACTGGAAAGATTCGCAGCAGACTGGCATGCAGAGCACGTTAAGGAATACGATGCAGCAAGTGAAGTCGCTGAATCCAACGGAAAAAAGGTTGCTGTCGTAGGTGCAGGCCCTGCAGGCCTCACATGCGCAGGAGACCTGGCAAACAAGGGATATGAAGTAACCGTATTCGAGTCACTGCACAAACCAGGTGGCGTACTGGCTTACGGAATTCCTGAATTCAGACTCCCTAAGGACATCGTTGCTGCAGAAGTCGGCAAGCTGGAAGAGAAGGGCGTTACGTTCGTAAACAACGCTATTATCGGAAGAGCTGAGACTGTCGATGAACTCATGGACGAAGGATACGAAGCTGTATTCGTAGGAACCGGCGCAGGCCTTCCTTCCTTCATGAATATCCCTGGAGAGAACCTCCTGGGAGTATGTTCCGCAAACGAATATCTCACAAGGATCAACCTCATGAAGGGATATCTTGATGAGTATGATACACCTGTTCCTCCAGGCAAGAAGATCGCTGTAGTCGGCGGTGGTAACGTTGCTATGGACGCAGCAAGATGCGCCATGAGAATGGGTGCAGAGAAAGTTTACATCGTATACAGAAGATCCATGGAAGAGATCCCTGCAAGACGTGAAGAGATCCACCATGCCATCGAAGAAGGCATCGATTTCCAGCTCCTGAGAAACCCCGTCAAGGTCATCGGAGACGAGGAAGGTCACGTAACAGGCATCGAATGCGTCAAGATGAAGCTGGGCGAGCCGGATGCTTCCGGCAGAAGACGTCCTGTTGAGATCGAAGGATCCAACTACGTTCTCGATGTAGATTGTGTCATCATGGCAATCGGTACGAAGCTGAACAAGCTCATCCTGGACACGACAGAAGAGCTGGAAGCTAACGACCGCGGCGGCATCGGAACAGATGAGGGTGCAGCCACAAACCGTGAAGGTATTTACGCAGGTGGAGATGCAGTTACAGGAGCAGCAACAGTTATCCTGGCAATGGGCGCAGGCAAAACAGCAGCAGCCAGCATCGACGAATATCTGACAGGTAAATAAAAATGCGACTAAGCTGGAGGCGGCCTTTACAGGCCGCTTTTAGCATGCAG
>CAMNNV010000026.1 GCA_946546075.1 uncultured Bacillota bacterium
TCCTGGAGACAGCAGCTCTCGAATCCTCGATCGTCCCCTCTGTCAGGGCACGGTAAACGTTCATGCTCTCTTTTTTGAGCGACTTTATGGCCAGCATCCTGTAGCACATGAAACTCATGACGGCCAGCGCCACGTACTTGTGTATCATGATGGCCGCTACGAGTATCAGAAGGGGCACAGCCGTCCAGATGATGCACATCAGGATCACCAGGGCCAGCCCCGCCCTGCGCCTTCCGGCACCGTCCTCCGGAAAGAGCGCTCTGAGTCTCTCCTCGAGAAACGTGATGGTTTTGCCCATGAGTATCACAGGATGTCCCAGCCTTTCGGGATCGCCGAATATCAGATCCAGTATGATCCCCGCTGCAAGCGCAGCAGATGAATATATGAGCATTTATTTCTTCCTTCTTTCGCATTTGTCCAGGAATTCCTCCACCATCTCCGGACATCCGGGATAGTACAGATGAGGGAATCCTGCCATCATCGTCTCCGTTTCGTGGATGCACCGCCAGCTGGCGCTGCCCGATGCTTTGACAGCCAGGTACGCATCCCCGTTTGACGTGGAATCGTAGTGATGGAACTCGTGAGCCGGGATGCGCACGTCGCCTTTGCACAGCTCCACGTATCCGAACCTCTGAAGGCCTGACGTCCTGTACGCCCTGCCCCCGATGACTCCGGCTCCTTTGCATTCACCGGCATCGATATCCTCGAAGGTATCGTGCAGGTACATGAAACCACCGCATTCCGCCATGCAAGGCACGCCCGAGCAGATCTTCTCTGCGATATCCGCCAGCATGGATGCATTCTCCGCGAGCTGCCTTCCATACAGTTCCGGATATCCTCCATAGAGGATGATGCCATCGGCCCCTTCCGGCACGCACGGATCCTCTATCGGTGAAAAAAACTCCACCTCTGCACCCATCTTCCGCAGAAGATCGATGTTGTCTTCGTAGATGAAGCAGAATGCACTGTCCTTTGCCACAGCGATCTTCACAGGATGCTCCCCATAGGTCTCGCACGACGAAGGTGCTGAGAGCTCCGGGGCACTCCGGGCGATCTGAAGGAGTGCGTCGATATCCACGTTCTCCTCCAAAGCGTCCGCGATCCGATCGATCCGCTCCTGTATGTCCTCGATCTCCCCAGGCGTCACAAGCCCCAGGTGTCTGTCCGAAAAAATGAACTCCTCATTCTTCGGAAGATGACCCAGAACAGGGATCCCGCACTCTTCTTCGATGGCAGGTTTGAGGAGCCTGTACATCTTCTCTCCCGTCTTGCTGAGAATGACCCCTCTGATATCACTGTCCCCGCGAAAATCCATGAGCCCTTTGATCAGCGAAACTGCCGTTAGGCTCTGGCCCTTCGGTTCGAAGACCAGGACGGCAGGCGTCTTCGTCACACGGCCAACGTGGTAGCTGCTGGCCCTGTCCGTAGTGCCGATGCCGTCATAGAATCCCATGGCACCTTCCAGGACCGCCACGTCCATCCCGCTGCATCTATTTCGGAATATCCCCAGTACCGTTTCTTCCGGGGCCAGGAAGGTGTCGAGATTCGAGGATGGTATGCCCAGCACGGTCCTGTGGAACATCGGATCGATGAAGTCAGGTCCGCATTTGAAACTGCACACCTTCAGACCGCGCCGTATGAGTACGCGCAGCAGCCCGCATGTCACCGTTGTCTTGCCGCTTCCGCTGCGGTCTGCCGTTATCAGTATGCGGGGGATCCTCATTTCTCTTCTCCCTTACCTTCAAAAGCGATTATATTCACAGGATTGCCGCCCATCATCATGGTCAGTTCTCCCGCTTTCTTTCCTGTATTGGCCTGGACCTGGATGATCTCAGGCGCATCGGAATACTTGTATGCGCACTGGCATGCCTTGGCTGCCGACTCCAGGGCGATGCAGTTTATCACGATCCGTGCATGCGGATTCTTCGCCATGCACGCATCGACGATTTCTTCCATCATTCCGGATGATCCGCCTATGAAGACGCAGTCCGGTGCCGGAAGACTCTCCAGCACTGACGGAGCATCACCCGCTATGACCTCGATGTTGTCCGCCTTGAAATGCCTGCGGTTTTCTTTGATCAGCTCCGAAGCGTCCACCTTCTTTTCGATGGCGTACACCATTCCCTCCGGAGCTCTGATAGACATCTCGATGGATATGGAACCTGTGCCCGCTCCGACATCCCAGCACACATCATCCTTTGCGACATCGAGAAGGTCGAGGGAGATAGCCCGGATGTTCCTCTTCGTCATCGGCACATCGCCCCGTATGAACATTTCGTCCTTTCTGACAGAGGACGCAGACAGCGCCGTTTCCCGGTAGTCTCGGTTCACCAGAAGCAATACGCTGAGGGATTTGCCGTCGTAATAGGCAAACTCATTCGGCGTTCCCGATAAGATCTGCTCGTCATCGTAGGACAGATGCTCTCCCACGTACATCTTCACGTGTCCCAGATCGTAGGCCAGAAGCGTCTCTGCGATCTGCTTGATATCACTGTCTTTTCCCAGAATGGAGAAGACTTTCTCGTTATCTCTGATCAGCGGGATCAGATTCTGTTTTCTTCCGTGATTCGATACGATCACCACATCATCCCAGGCCATATGGAGCCTGCTCATGAAGTAGGAAATCGATGAGACGCCCGGTATCCGGAAGACACCGCATCCCATTTCGATGAGTTTTCCCGTCAGTTTTCTCGCGCCGCTGTAGAAGCCCGAATCCCCTGAGAGCAGCACCACGATCTTTCGGTACTGCGGGTGGTCTTTGATGTATGCGCATATCCTGTCCGCATCGTATTCGTCCAGAAGGACCTTCCCGGCAGGATTCACCATGTCCAGAAGTCTTCCGGCCCCGATGATGAGTTCCCCCTCTTCGATCGCCTGGGCACCTTCTCTGGTCAGGTCTCCGCCGCTTCCCATGCCGGCACCCACGAGAGCCACGTACTGCTGCAGGTGGATGTCGAATTTCTCGCAAAGGTCCTGCAGGGCATCATAGTATCCCACGCCTTCCTCTTCCTCCGGTGCTCCGATGATCACAGGGATCACACCTGCTGCTCTGCAGGCACGGATCTTCTCGTCAAAGCCTCCTGCAGGTCCGCTCATCTTCGTCACCAGATATCTGCAGTCGTACTGACGCAGCAGTGCTTCATTCACCTCTTCCGAGAACGGCCCCTGCATCATGATCACCCGATCAGGCCTGATCCCTGCTTCCATGCAGGCCTTCAGGGATTCCTCTGATGGGAGCACCCTGACTACGAGCCTGGACCGGACCCCCATATAGCTGCAGAACGTTTCGATGTCTTTGCTTCCTGTGGTGAGCAGGATATCCCCTGTCACGCCTCTGAGGTAGGCCGCCGCCTCTTTCGCATCTGAGACGTAGACGGCTCCATTCTCCGCTTCACTGTCCATGCCTTTGCGGAGCACGCGCATATATTCCGTGTTGAACTTCTCACATGCATCCCTGATGTTGGCCGTGACTTCTGTAGCATATGGGTGCGTCGCATCGATCACGAGCTCCGGAATCTCCCCTGCCAGAAGGGCCATCATATCATCCTCATCAAGCCGTTCTGTGCTCACTCTTATGTTCTTTGTCTGCGGTACAAGACTGCCTCCATATTCTGTCGCGGTGCAGACGAGAGTATCGATGCCTGCTTCGTCCAGAAAAGCAGCCATATCTCTTCCTTCCGTTGTTCCTCCAAATAATATGATCTTAGTCATTTCTGTATCCCCTCGGTGTGATCACCTTACCATCTATAACTTTCGTGCTGCTGTTTCCGATGAAAACAGTGCAGAACATATCCACTTCCGCTTCGCCCAGTTTCCCAAGGCTCGTCAGATCATACTGCTGCTCCTCTCTTCCGATGTTCCTGGCGATGCCGCATACCGTGTCCGGTGATTTGTATCTCAGCATGATCTCACACGCCTTCTTCAGATGGTCTTTTCTCTTCTTGCTGGCCGGATTATACAGGGCGATGACCATATCGGATGACGCTGCGGCATCCAGCCTCTTCTCGATGGTCTCCCATTCCGTCAATAGATCACTGAGGCTGATCACGCAAAAGTCGTGGCCGATGGGTGCTCCGAGAAGTGCTGCCCCGCTGAGGGCTGCCGTGACTCCCGGTATGACTTCCACCTGCACATCCATGCCTTCTGCCAGCTCGTACATGAGACCGGCCATGCCGTATACACCGCCGTCTCCGCTGCAGACCATCGCTACCTTTGCACCTTTTGAAGCTGCGTCGAGTGCCATCTGGCACCTCTTCGTTTCCTGCTTCATGGGAGTGGTCAGAAACTCCTTGTCCGGAAAATGCTCCCTGAGAAGATCCACGTACACGGTATATCCTGCGATGACGTCGCACTCCTTCAGGATCTGCGCCGCCTCGATCGTCATTTTCTCATAGCTTCCGGGGCCTATGCCCACTACGTATACCTTATTCAAATCTCAGTTTCTCCTTACTGACTGCTGCTGCCACAGTCACTCTGTCTCTTACCTGCTTCTTGATGATGAGTTCCGGCTCCGGGCCTGCCGCCGTGACGGCGCTTCGCTCGCAGACGCTCTCTACACCTGTAATCTTTCGTACGAATTCCGATGAAGAGAAGCTGCCTTCGGCCTTGAGGAGTTCTTCTTCCGAATAGAACCGGATGTCCAGTCCTTCCTCGCTGCAGTACCGGAGCAGACCTTCTTCATCCTCTTTGAGATCGATCGATGCGACCCTTCTGACGGCTCTTCGGTCGATGCCGTATTCCGAAAGGACCGTATCCACAGCCTCTTTGATCTTCTCCGCAGGAGTCCCCCTCCTGCAGCCGATGCCGAGGTTCACGTTCTGCGGTATGAGCCACGTGTCCTCCGGATCCTCCGGCTTATGATAGACGTACGGGGATATGATGATCTTCTTCATCCCCTCAGGCTGCGGCTCTGCGAGCCTCTCGAGCCTTCTTACCAGAACGTATTCCGGCACGGCACGAGCGAACTCCATATCCGTGAAGAGAAGCACCTTCTCGCCGTTTACGATGGCCGCAGAAGCCTTTCCCGCCGCATGGATATCATCGATGATGAGACCGTTTTTCGCCGCGAAAAGATCCGGTGCCAGAAGTCCGTTGATATCCGATGCCGTCGTGATGACAGGCACAGCACCTGCCAGCCTTCCGATCTCTTCTGCCAGCTCATTGGCGCCGCCCAGGTGGCCCGACATCAGCGAGATGGCGAAGGTCCCCTTCTCGTCCACCACCACGATGGCCGGGTCCGTCTCCTTGCTGCTCACAAAAGGTGCGATGGCTCTCACCGCGATGCCGGCAGCGCTGATGAAGACGATGGCATCTCTCGTCCTGAAATTCCTCTCGGTCCAGGAGGATAGGCTCTCATCGATGGTCACGGAAGTGCTGCGGCTCTTGCAGTCCAGCCACACCTCGTGCCTTGAAGAAAGTTCCTTCTTGATCCTCCGTCCCGTTATCTCCCCTTCCCGGGAAAAACAGATCATCCCAATGTCCATGGTTTACCTCTTCTTTCGAAATCCCGTCTCGAAGTCGGGATCGTAGAGTTTAGAAAGATCGTATCCTTTTGCAGCCACCACATCGCCTACGATGATCAGGGCTGTCTTTGTTATATTGTTTTCTGCCGCCGCGGCCGCAAGTTCCGAGAGCTTACATACCACGGTCTTCTCATCGTCCCAGGTCGCCTTGTAGACGATGGCGGCCGGCGTATCTTCTGCGTATCCTCCTGCCACGAGCCTGCGGGTCAGCTCCTCCAGCATGCCTGTGCTCAGGAATATGACCATGGTGGCGCCGTGGGCTGCGAAGGATTCAATGGATTCCTTTTCCGGTACAGGAGTCCTTCCTGCCATCCTGGTGATGATCACGCTCTGTGAGATCCCAGGAAGTGTGTATTCCAGATCCAGCGCCGAGGCAGCACCGCAAAATGCGCTGACGCCGGGACAGTAATCGTAGTGGATGCCCGCTTCATCGAGGGAGTCCATCTGCTCCCGGATGGCTCCATATAGGCATGGGTCTCCCGTGTGGAGGCGCACCACGTCTTTGCCGGAGGAAGTGGCCTCTCGCATCACATCCAGGACTTCATCGAGGGTCATCCTGGCGCTGTCGTATATCTCGCAGCCTTCTTTGGCATACTCCAGAAGGTCCTTGTTCACAAGCGATCCTGCGTAGATGATCACGTCGGTCTTCTCCAGAAGTTCCTTGCCTCTTACCGTTATCAGGTCTGCTGCGCCGCTTCCTGCGCCCACGAAATGTACTGCCATCTTATTTCCCATCCTGTGATGTCCTTTCTCTTATCTCTTCAAGACATGCATCTGCGCCGGAAGTCTTCCCAAGCGTTCCGTGCTCATTGGAGAACAGGATGCTCTCGATCCGGATCTTCCCCTCTGCTCTCCTGCTGAGATTGTGAGAGATTTCTTCCATCACGATCTCCATCACATCTTCCAGCATGTCTTTTCTTTTTAATATCTCGATCGATTCATCCGTCGTTATCGTATCCAGTATCGCAAGGGCTGTATCTCTGTCCGCACCTGCCCTAAGCGCGCTCGCTGCCATGATCTCCGCTCTGCAGTCTGCCATCTTGGAGTGGGTGTTCATGATGCCGCCCGCCACCTTGATGCCCTTTCCGATATGGGAAACGTACAGGATCCTTTCGATGCCGGACTGCACCGCCGCATCGATGGTTTCCCCCACGAAGTTGCTGCACATGACAGGATCTTCGATCCCCAGGCTGTCCAGATAGTCTCTTCCGTAGTTTCCCGGAGTCATGACGATATCCGTCTGTCCTTCTGCGGCCTTCTGGCTGATCTGCAGCCGTATCGTATCGATCAGAGCCGCTTCACTCATGGGTTTCACGAGCCCCGACGTTCCGAGTATGGATATGCCCCCTTCGATGCCCAGCTTAGGATTGAACGTGCGACCGGCGATCTCGTCTCCTCCCGGTACGCTCACCGTCACCCGGAACCCGCCGGTGTATCCGTGCTCCGCAGCCGCAGCCAGCAGTGCGTCCCGGATCATCTGTCTCGGCACCTTGTTGATGGCAGGATCGCCGACAGACTGCTCAAGACCCTTTCTCGTCACCCTGCCGACACCTTCTCCGCCGCAGATCCGGACTCCTTCAGAGATCTTCTCCACTTCCGCGAAAACGGTGATGCCGTTCGTCACATCCGGGTCGTCCCCCGCATCCTTTGTGATCCCGCAAAGGGCGCTGTGTTCACTCCTCTGCGGCGTTACCGGCTCCAGAAAGAGTTCTGTCCCTTCGGGCGTTTTAAGGCTCACGTATTCCGGACATCTGCCCGTCAGAAGATACGTCGCTGCCGCAGAAGCCGCTGCTGCTGCACAGCTTCCTGTAGTGTAACCGTATCTCAGTTTCTTCCCGTCTTTGATGATGAATTTGTCTTCGATCCCTGTCTTCATTCCCATCGTTCGAGTTTCCCTGCGTCCTCCGCAGCTCTTATCAATTCTTCGATCCTTCTGTTCTGCTCTCCGATGGTGATACTGCCGCAGATCACCCTGCTGCACTGTTCCACCATCTCCATGGCCTGAGAGAATGCTTCATCTGAGATCTTCTCAAAAGCCTTCTCGCTGACGACGCGGACAGCCATGTACTTCGCTGCCTGATAGTCGATATCGTTTTCGTATAAGATGCCCGCCGCAAATGGCGTGTTTTCTTTCCCTAATTTCCGGTATATGCCGATGCCCGATCCTCCTGATGAGATCACGAAGGCCTCCGGCTCTCCTTCCGGCGGTGGAAGTTCCAGGCTGCCAAAGAGCGGGTCGAATACCCCTCCCTCTATATCATACAGCCTGCTGATCATGTCGCCTGTGAAGATCTCTTCCGGACGTCCGTAGCCAAAGATCCGATCGCCTTTGACGCACACGATCTTGTCTGAGATCTTCTCTGCCAGATCGATCTCGTGAAGGCTCAAGACGATGCTGACACCCTTGTCTTCTGCCATGCGCCGCAGGATCTCCAGAAGTTCCAGCTTATGCTTGATGTCGAGAAACGATGTGGGCTCATCCAGGATGATGATATCCGGTTCCTGGCAGATCGCTCTTGCCAGAAGGATGCGCTGCCGTTCTCCGTCGCTGATCTGTGAGAACTCCCTCGCTCCCAGATGCGTCGCATTTACCATGGCAAGGCATTCGTCCACCTTCTTTTCGTCCTCAGGGTCCAGAAGTCCCAGCCTTCCTGTATATGGGTACCGTCCCGTGGCAACGATATCGTGGCATGTCATCAGCTCCGGCCGGATGCGTTCTGTGAGCACCACTGCCATGCGCGTGGCGATGTCTTTCGCTGACATCCTGGACATATCCCGTCCGTCAAAGATCACCTTGCCGCTGATGAGTTCAAGCTGCTTGGTGATGCTCTTTAATATCGTGGATTTGCCGGCTCCGTTGGGCCCGATGAGGGTCACGATCTCACCCTTCGATGCATCTATGCAGATGTCCCGTATCAGGGCTTTGCCGTTATATCCCACGGATACGTTCTCTAAACTCAAATAACTCATATCCTGCTCCTCTTTCTGATGAGCATGTAGATCACGATCGGTGCTCCGAATGCTGATGTAACGGTACTGATGGACAGCTCCACCGGTGCGAATGCCGTCCTGGCGATGAGATCACACATCATGCAAAAGACGCTGCCGCACACGAAAGAGCCGGGTATCACCACCAGCGGTTTTGAGGTGCCCAGCGCGCCCTTTGCGATAAACGGTACCGCGATGCCTACGAAGGCGATCGGGCCTGCATAGGCCGTTACCGTGGCTGCGAGGAAACTCGACAGCAGGATCAGAAGGACCCGGAACACTTTGATGTTCACGCCCATGCTGGCAGCGTATCCTTCTCCCAGCTGGAATGCACCGATCGGCTTGGCCATGCACATGGTGAGAACTGTTGTGACGCCCACCAGCACCAGGGCTGCATATACGCCGCTCCAGTTCATGCCGGCGAAGCTTCCCAGCGACCAGTTCTGCAGGTTCACGATATCGGAATCGCTGGCGATGTTGATGAGAAAATCCGTCACCGCGTTGCATATGTATCCGATCATGATGCCGGCTACGAGAAGTGCCGCCATGTTTCGGATCTTGCGGGCCACCACGATGATGAAACAGGTGGAAAGCAGTGCTCCTGCGAAGGCCGATGTCACCATGGCAAAGGAGGAGAATCCCTGGGCGTTTCTCATGCATACGATCATGACCAGGGCCACCATCATCTTGGCTCCCGACGAGATACCGAGTACGTAAGGGCCTGCGATGGGGTTCTCAAAAAAGGTCTGGAGCAGGAATCCTGCCAGTGCCAGTGCCCCTCCGAGAAGTGCCGCCATGATCATCCTCGGAAGCCTTATGGTCCAGATGATGTCCAGGGTCTTGACATCTCCTTCTCTCAGGAAGATGGCTCTTGCGATGTCGCTGACCGGCAGTTTCACCGTCCCTATGTTTATATTCAGTACTACGATCACAGCGAAAGACACGGCAAAAAAGCAGAACACGGCTGCGTATCTTGCTCTTCTTCTCGATGCCAGGCTGTGGTAACTTTCGTCGTTCATGTCTTACTCCATTTTTGTCAGGAACTGAAGGTCTTCCGGTTCTCCCTTTATGACCTTGTGCAGATCCATGATCATGTCGCTCATTTTATCCGTCTGCTGGTAGAAGGAGCTGCCGCTCGTATAGCATTCGCCTTCTTTGACTGCCTTGAAACTCTCGAAGACGTCGCTCTTATCCAGAAGGTCAGAACGTGTTTTGACGGTGTCGTCTATATTTGTATTATAGATCAGGATATCTGCGTCAGAAGCCTCTTCATAGAAACTTTCCAGTGTCATCCCCACCTGGGAATGGCCTTCATCGGCGGTGAGCTCGGCCGGTACGTATCTTCCTCCTGCCATCTCGATCATGGCCGGGATATAATCGGTACTGGTCCTCACCATGACTTTGCCTGATGTGGTGATGTAGAAGAAGGCGACTTTTTTCTCTGTATTTTTGAGGCCATCCAGGCCTTCGATCTTCTTTTGCTGCTTCTCCATGAAGGCTTTGGCTTCATCCAGCCTGTTTGTGATCACCCCATATACCAGAGCCCATTCAGTGCGCCCCAGCGGGCTGCTCTCCAGGCTCGATCTGTCTACGAATACCGGGATCCCCAGATCCTCCAGCATCTCTTTGACCTCTGGAGTGTGATAGATCATAGTGGACTCCACCGCAAGATCGCACTTTTTGCTGAGCATGAATTCATAATCGGGCTGGCTGTACTTGCCTGCGTATACGATGTCGCCCTGCTGCATAGCGTTTCGCACTTCCGGTATGGACCAGCCTGATTCCTTCAGCTCTGTCATCGTGATCTCATCCATGGCATCGATGGCTCCAAAGAGCGCCATGGCAGATGTTGCCCCGAGATATACGTTCTCCGGGCTCTGCTTTATCACCGTGATGCCCTCCGGGACTTCCTGCGGTACCTCCGCATCCTCCGGTACTACGAGATAGCTCGTGTCGTCTTTGACCTCGATGACGTAGTGACCCTCTTCATAGCGATAGATGGTGAACTGGTCTGCGTACTGGGTCTGGACCGTGTCTGCGTAGGTCAGACCTTCGATCTGCGGTGCTCCCCCGCTCTTAGCGGTATCACCTGAGCACCCTGCGGCGCACAGACAGAAGATCACAAGCACCACGAAGAATGCCGCTCTACGGAGCATGCATCCGTGACTCTTTTGGAGTATATTATTCTTCTTCCTCTCGTATTTTCTCATCAATACGATCTCCCTTGCTGTCTTTTGCGATTAGCAACGTGAAATAACTGCCCTTGTCCGGCAGCTGATCTGCGCTGCGGTATATGACCTCATCGTCCATGCCACAGTTCGATGCTCCGAAAATGTCCATCTCTTTTTCTTCGAGCATCTGCTTCACCTCTCCGAGAGCGGAAGCAGATTTCATCAAAACCTTCGTCCCAGGAAGGTCAAGTGCTTCACCTATTTCGTAGCTCGACGGGATCACATGCAGCTGCTGGTCTCTGTCACAGAGGCTTTCTCCCAGCCTTGCTGCTACTGCACAGAAGGATGGTATGCCGCTTATGATCTTCGCTTCGTATCCCCTTCTCTCTATGATCCTGTGGATATAGATGTACGTGGAATAGATCGCAGGATCTCCCAGCGTAAGATACGCCACATCCTTTCCTTCATCGAGCTTTTCTTCTATCTCATCTGCCGCCAGCTCGTACCCGACTTCTACCGTTTCTTTATCTTTTGTCATCGGCGTGACAATGTCTATACACTCTTTCTTACCGATTCCCGGTACGACTGCTGCTGCGATCCTGTAGCTTACCGCACACTTCTTTCCCCCTGCAGGGACTGCGATCACAGGGCAGTTTTCGATCGTCTCCACCGCCAGCAGTGTCATGAGTTTCGG
>CAMNNV010000027.1 GCA_946546075.1 uncultured Bacillota bacterium
TCTTCCAGGATCTTCACGCCGTCTTCGATGCAGCCGTCGCAGGTCCGCAGAACTTTGCCTGTGCCGATGCCTTTGATTTCTTTGCATATCACAGATCCGTTCATTTCTTCGAACTTGGCGGTCAGTTCCTTCATGTCCTTGTAACAGTCCTTCTTGGTCTTCGGCTTGTCCAGATCGCCGTCTGACTTTGCCATGCCTACGACTGCTGCCATGGCGGATACGGCACCACAAGTACCCATGGTACCCATTCCAAGTCCGAATCCTTCCATGATCCTGAAAACATCTTTTTCTTCCATGCCAAGATCTTCAGCAAACACACAGGCCACTGCCTGGGCGCAGTTGAATCCCTTCTTATGGAGCTCTATGGCTCTTTTCGCCTTATCTGACATGTCTCTTATGCTTCCTCTGCAGCAAGCGCTTCAAATTCCGCTACGACTTTCTCGAATTCTTCCTCATCTTCGATATCGATGAGCTCATAATCTTCGCCGAATTCCTTGTAGCCATAGATGTATACATCTTCTGTGCCAAGCGGATTGAGTGCGATGTATTCTTTACCAATGGCATCGAATACTCCGAGGATACCACATTCCTCTTCTACGCCATCGTCAAATTCCAGAGTTATGATTTCGTCTTCTTCGTATCCGTATAATTCTTTCTCTGCCATGTTTACCTCCAATTACTGATGTTAAAAAACATTCATTTATGCCCTAACTATATCATCTGAAACTCCAATAGGCAACAGATTATTTCTCTTCTGCCGTGGCTTCCGGCTTGTGGAAATATTCCCATACTTTTTCTGCTGCGCCTTTGTTCATGCTCTCGGTATCTGCAAGTTCTTCCACAGATGCCGTTTTGATCTTTTCCACGCTCCCGAATCGTCTCAGCAGCGCCCTTCTTCTGGCAGGCCCAACGCCTTCGATCTCGTCCAGCACCGATGTGAAAGCGGATTTGCCTCTCACATTCCTGTGGTACTCTATGGCGAACCGGTGGACTTCCTCCTGCATGGTGCCGATATAGCTGAACAGCAGGCTCCTCTCCTTCAGCGGGATCTCTTCATATTCCTCCTCGCTCTTCCTATATATGAGAGCCCTGGTCCTGTGATTATCGTCTTTTACCATGCCCACTACAGGGATCTCAAATCCCGTCTCGTCTATGACCGCAAGCGCTGTGGAAACGTGGCCCTTGCCTCCGTCCATGAAAATGATATCCGGAAGCTGGCTGAACTTGTCGTCCCCCTCAAAAACTCTGGCGAATCTTCGCGTGAGCATCTCCGTCATGGAGCCGTAGTCATCCTGGCCCTGCACCGTCCGGATCTTGAACTTCCTGTAGCTGCTCTTGTCCGGTCTCAGACCTTCGTAAACCACCATGGCACCGACGGTATCGACGCCATTCGTATTCGATATATCATACGCTTCCGCCCGGAACTCTCTGCCGTCGTACTCACCCGACACTGCCCCCATCTCCCTGAGGACCGAGAACACTTCAGCGCCCAGCGTCTCTCTACGCTCCCGCGCATCCTTTGCTCTTCTGTCGATATTCTTGACCATCTCCAGGACGTCCTTTTTCGCCAGCTCCACGAGGGCTTTTTTCTCTCCCCTCTGAGGGCGCAAAAGTGTCACGTTGTGACCCGCATTACCGGTCATCATCTTCTCGAGCGCGTCTTTATCCTTCGGCATGTCCGTGACGAGGATCTCCTTCGGGATATTCGGCATGCTCCCGTAATACTGGTTCAAAAAGGCGGATACCAGCTCTGCTCTGTCTGCTTCCTGGGAGTTGTCCATCTCGTGGCTTTCTCTGCCGATGAGTTTGCTGTCCCGCACGAAAAAGACGACCATATTCGTGGTCTCCGTGCCTCTTGCCGGCAGGACGATGTCCATATCCGTGTCGTGATGGAGCACCACTCTCTGGGTGGCCGAAAGGGACTTCGCCGCTTCGATCTGGTCGCGGTATACTGCCGCTTCCTCGAAGTCCAGCCTCTCGGATGCGGCCTGCATCTTTTGCTTGAGGCTGCCTATCAGCGCTTTGTCGCGGCCGGCCATGAATTCCTTCACGCCTTCGATGGACCTGGCGTATTCCTCTTCTGAGACATTGCCGTTGCAGATCCCTCTACACTGGTTGATGTGATAATTCAGGCACGGTCTGTATCCCGGCGGAAAGGCTGTGGCGGAACATCTTTTGAGGCTGAAACTGCTTCCCAAAAGGTCCACGATCCTGTTTACGGCTCCTGCATCGCTGTACGGTCCGTAGTATCTTGCGCCATCTTTTTTGACGATACGGGTCTTCAGCACTCTCGGATATTTCTCGTTCGTGATCTTGATGTATGGATACGTCTTGTCATCTCGCAGCAGGATGTTGTACTTCGGCCTGTGCTTCTTGATCAGATTGCATTCGAGGATCAGTGCCTCTGCTTCTGTAGCTGCCGTGATGTACTCGAACTCTGCGATCTGAGACACCATGCTCCGGATCCTTGGCTCGAGATTTCTCGAGGACTGGAAGTACTGTCTGACCCGGTTTCTGAGAGAAATCGCCTTGCCGACATAGATTATGTTGCCGACCTTGTCCTTGTGCATGTAGACACCGGGACTGTCCGGCAGGTTTTTTAGATTTTCCTGTATGTCGAACATTACTTATCTCCACTGCCTTCAGGAGTATCCGGATCCTTCTTTGCCCTGGCTTCATGATCCATTTTGACCTTGAGATCTTTGATGAAATCATCGAAGGACTGGATGTCCGGATCGCTTGCTTTGATCGGGCGGGCAGATGACCTGTATGAGGATCTCTGGGTCGATCTGTACGATGGTGTTTCTGACGGTCTTCCTGCTGATCTTGAGGATGGTCTTTCTGAGGATCTTCCCGCAGGTCTTGAGGATGTCCCTGCCGCCGATCTTCTTTTCGCTCTGCCGAATTCCCACTCTGCCGTCTTACGGCTTACAGGCTGGTTCACGTCCTTCTCCTGCTTCACAGCTTTTGCCCTGTCCGGGCCGGGCCTTCCTGTCTGCGGCTTCTGCGGTGCTTTTTTCTTGGACTTGCTCTGTGCCTTCTTTTTCTTCTTATTTCTAGCTATGAACAGGATCACCAAAGCGATGAGTATGATCGTAATCACGGTCACCAGGAAGAGTGGCACCATGTCATCCGGTATTCCTATATGAGAAAGGATGCCGCCTTCCCCTACCGATGCAAGTGCCAGAGCATCTGTCTCGACTAAGACCTGTCCATTTTTATCCGTGAGGGAAACGGTACCCACGATATCGCCTTTTTTGACAGGCGCCGTGAGCTTCTTCTCCAGCGTCGTGACTTCCACATCGGCATCGACTTCCGGTGCCTGTCCGTTCACCTTCTGGACGGTGACCGCCAGCGCATCAGCAGGACCTATGGCGACTTTGCCCGTCTGTCCTCGTCTCACCTTCATGATGTCCGCTTCTGCCCGGGCCTTCATGATGATCTTGGTCTCGTAATTGTCGAAGCCGTAATCCATGAGCCTGATGGCGTCCGTGAATCTCGTCTCATCACCTGAATCCAGCACGACTGCGATCAGCTGCGTGCTGCCTCTTCTTGCTGTACCGACGAAGCAGTTGCCTGCCACGGATGTGGTGCCGGTCTTGACACCTGTTGCACCTTCATATCTGAGCGGGATCTTCTTGCCATCGACCTCTATGGATTTCTTTGAAGTCAGAAGGTGATTCGTGCTCTTGAGTTTTCTTTCTTTTGATTTATTCGTTGCCGGGATAGTGTATCTCGTCGTGGACACGATCTTTCGGAATGTCTTGTTCTTCATTGCCTCCTTGGTTATCTTAGAAAGATCTCGTGCCGTCGTCTTATGATTCTCCTGTCCCGGAAGGTTGAGCCCGTTTGGATTCGTGTAGTACGTGTCTGTAGCACCGCACTGCCTTGCTCTTTCGTTCATCTGGTCGCAGAAACTCTCGATGTTTCCTGCCTCCGCGATGGCCAGCTGCCTTGCGGCATCGTTTGCTGACGGGAGCATCAGTGCATACAGCAGCTGCTCTACAGTGAGGACCTCGCCCTTTTTCATTTCGATGTTCATGCCCACCGGAGAGGAATTCTCTGTTACCGTAACTTCGGCATTGAGATCCATGTTCTCCAGTACCACAAGACATGTGAGGATCTTTGTTATACTTGCAGGATCTCTCTTCTCGTCTGCATTCTTCTCATACAGCACATCCCCTGTCACCCCATCGATCATGATGGCGGATGTCGCATCGATCTTAGGCTGCCCTGCATTCTCCTCTGCAAAGGAAGATGCTGCTCCCATAAGAAACAGCATCATAACTGCCAGCCATATTGTTATTGTTCTTGCTTTTTTCATTATTATAAGTTTATTATCCATGGCTTGATTATATCACTTTACGGTATATGGGTAAAATGTTATAATCTATAATACTTGGGAATTTTACAGACAACAAATATTTCTTGAAAAGAGGTGTATTTTAATGTACAAAATTGGAACATTAAACAAAATTTCACCGGTCGGCCTTTCTAAGCTGACTGACGACTATCAGATCGTTGAAGATGTGAACGAAGCTAACGGCATCATCCTGAGAAGCTATGACATGCACGAAATGGATTTCTCAGATGATCTTCTCGCAATCGGAAGAGCCGGCGCAGGCACAAACAACATTCCTGTTGACAAGTGTGCAGAGCAGGGAATCGTCGTTTTCAACGCACCTGGTGCTAATGCTAATGCAGTTAAGGAACTCGTTCTTGCCGGTATGATCAACGCTGCAAGAAACGTAGTCGAAGGCGCTGCATGGGCTAAGACTCTCATCGGCAACGAAGGCGTTGGCAAGATGGTAGAAAAGGGCAAGGGTCAGTTCGCCGGAACTGAGATCATGGGCAAAACTCTTGGTATCATCGGACTGGGAGCTATCGGTGCTAAGGTTGCGAACGCAGCGATCGCACTGGGCATGGATGTTATCGGATACGATGCATTCCTCAACCCTGGCGCAGCACTCAGACTCGATCCTGCTGTCAAGGTAGTAGATGATCTTTCAAAGCTTTACCCTGTATGCGACTACATCTCCATCCACGTTCCTGCAAACGATGCAACAGCTAAGATGATCAATGCAGAAGCTCTGGATCAGATGAAGGACGGAGTCGTATTCCTCAACTTCTCAAGAGATAAACTCATAAATGACGAAGATCTGCTGGCTGCTATCGATGCAGGCAAAGTACGCAAGTACGTTACAGACTTCACAGACGATGCTATCCTGAACGCTGACAAGCCTCAGATCACAGTTTACCCTCACCTGGGAGCATCCTCAGCAGAAGCTGAAGATAACTGTGCAGTAATGGCAGTTAAGCAGGTAATGGACTACGTTGAGAACGGTAACATCGTAAACTCCGTTAACCTTCCTGCAGTAAACCTCGGACCTAAGTCCGGTGCAAGAATGGTCGTCATCGCTAAGAACGACGCAGGCGCACTGGAGAAGGTCGCAGCAGTTGCTTCCGGAGCAGTTGCAAGCAACACCAGAGGCGACTACACTGTAGTTCTGGCTGACGTTCCTGCAGGCACAGCACCTGTAGAAGGCGAAGGCATCGTAAGAGCACGTGTTATCGAATAATCCACTCATTCAAAAACTGAGACGGCGGCCCTGATGGCCGCCGTTTTTTTCATATTCCTATCCCGAACATCTTCCTGCAAAGGCTCCTGCCCGTCTCCGTCCGGAAGATACTGCAAAGCGCTGCGCATATGTCGTTTCCGGAGGAGGACTTCTCATAGAGATTGACGAGGAAGTCCGCTTCCACAAGGATCCGATAGTCCAGTCCCTCGATATGGTCGTAGGTGTGATGATGACCAATCAGGTACCGGATGCGCTCACGAGCCTCCGGACTAACCCTGTACTCTGCAGAGTTCTTCCCATGACAGACTTCATCCAGCATTGCCATAGCGATAGGCGGTCCGAGCTTTTCCTGGTACGGGCCTGCACACGTCCCAAATTCCCGCTCGGCAGGGATAACACCTATATCGTGCAGAACAGCTGTGATTTCAAGCGTTCGCAATGCATCCCCATCTAGGCCTTCCATGGTTCCCATATATTTGCAAAGGCTGTGGACTTTGAGAAAATGCTGTATTCGTTTTGCGTCTCCTCGATCAAACTCCACCATCCTTGTGATCAGTTCATCCACTATGTTCATATCGATTCCCCTTTCTTGCGTTTTTCCGGGTAAATGTGCGGTTTATCCACATTTGAATAAATGCGCAAATTCCCATTCAGCACCTCATATTTATGTTACAATACAAATACTGTTTAGAGGTGCTGTATGGACAATTCAATTTGGCTCATCATCTGTGCTGCCATGATCTTCTTCATGCAGGCAGGTTATATCAGTTATGAAACAGGTCTTGTACAGAGCAAGAACGTTATTTCTGTTGCTGTGGAGAACCTGTTTTCTCTGTCTGTAGGGCTTATCGTCTTCGGCTGCCTGGGATTTTTCATCATGTTTGGCAGATATCCGCAGGGTACAGAAGGATCCGCATTCTTCCTCGTACAGGCGATGTATGCGATGATAGCCGTTACCCTCTTTGCAGGCGCCATGTCCGAGAGGACAAGGATCACACCTCTCATCGTCGCAGCAGGTGTCGCAGCCGGCATAATCTATCCTGTGTTCGGCAGGTGGGTATGGTTCGGGCACTATGGCGGCGGCATGGGCTGGCTCGAAAAACTTGGATTCATGGATTTCTCCGGTGCCTGCGTCGTCAATATGACGGCAGGCTTCATCGCCCTCGCAGGTATCATCGTCGTTGGTCCCAGAAATGATTACACCGAAAACTCTTCTAACCGTCCCCTGGCCGTTATAGGCGTATTCATCATCTGGGTCGGCTGGTTTTTCTTTAACGGGGCATCCGCAACCATCGAAAGCGGTAAGATCCCTCTCATATTCTGCAACGTGGCCTTTGCAGGAGCTGCAGGCATCATCGGTGCGCTGGAAGCCAACTTCATGCGAAAAGAGCGCGGAGGATACCTCCTCTCCTGTTTCGACGGTGCTCTCAGCGGACTCGTTGCGATCACTGCACTATCTGCTTACTGTACACCTCTGGAAGCCGGCGTCGTCGGCTTCATGGCAGGCGCCCTCGCAGACTTTGCAGGAGCACTCATGGCTTACAATAAGCTTGATGACGTGGTCCACGTGGTGCCGATCCATCTCATCGGTGGCCTTGTAGGCACCATCTCCGTTGCAGGTTTCGCAGACATCGATTATCTCGTTACCGGAGACCGCGTCGACCAGCTTGGCGTTCAGATCATAACCGTGATCTTCAACGGCTTATGGGCTTTTGGTACATCCTTCATCATGTTTGCCCTCATGAAAAAGTTCGGAAACCTCAGGATCACAGCTGAAGAAGAAGCCAAGGGTCTCAATGTCGTAGAGTTCGACGACCTTTTCTTCTGGAACAGGTACATGGAGACCAGCAACTATCAGCAGGAGATCCTGCGTAAGAACGAGCTGCTCCAGGAGCAGACCGAGCTTCTTACCAAGACGGAGGAGCAGGAGAAGCAAAAGCTCGCCCGCGACCTTCACGACGGCATGGGTCAGAGCCTTGCCGCAATGAAAGTCATGATGGGTGTGGGCAAGATGCAGGCTGCAAAAGGCGACGTCAAAGGTCTCACCGAAGTTGCAGACAAAGTGTCAGATCTTGCTGAAACCTCTATCTCTGAGATGAGAAATGTCATCAACAATCTCAGACCTCTTGTCCTTCAGGAGGAGGGGCTCGAAGGCGGTATCAAGAGCCTCGTAAACAATGTCCAGGGTGCAGGTGGTCTCGAATGCATCCTTGAGATCACAGATCCGATTCCGCAATTCGACGATACGGTGAGCCTTAATCTATACCGGCTCATACAGGAATCCCTGACGAATGTGGTGAAGCATTCACAAGCTTCAAAAGTTGAAATCACATGTAAAAACAGTTATAATAATGGTTACTATACGTTCAAAGTCTCTGATAACGGCATTGGGTTCGAGCTTGACCCAAGCAACCCCGGTGTCGGGATCAAATCGATGAACAGCCGCATGCAGATGCTGGGCGGCAGATTCGATATTTTCAGCCACGAAGGAGACGGAACAACGATCTTTATGGAGGTGCCCATCAAATGATTTTTTCGCAGGACAAGATCACAAAACTTTATCTCGTTGATGACCACCAGGTCCTGAGAGAATCCCTCAAATATCTTCTGTCCCAGGAAGAAGATCTACAGATCATAGGCTGCGCAGATGACGGTCTTGATCTCGAAAACAAGTTATCAGAAGATGTTCCGGATGTCGTCCTGATGGATCTTTCTATGCCGAGACGCGACGGATTCGAAACGACCAAGGCACTCAAGAAAGCCTTCCCCGGGATCAAAATCATCGTACTGACGATGCACAAGTCCGAGAACACGGTAGCCAGAGCCTTCCGAAGCGGCTGCAACGGGTACGTCCTCAAGAACAATGCCCTTGAAGAGCTCATAGATGCTATCCGAAAAGTCATTGACGGCGAGGTATACGTGTCTGACGAGCTTACCCCTATGCTTGTCAATGGTTTCCTTGTAGCAGAGGACATGTCCAGCGAGCTTTCGGGAAGAGAATATGAGGTGATGAAGCTCCTTGCCGAAGGATATAACAACAAGGAGATCTCCGATATGCTCTCCATATCCGTAAGGACCGTAGAAACGCACAGAGCCAGCATCATGAAGAAACACAATTTCAAAAATATTACCGAGCTCGTATTATACGCTGTTCGCAACCATATCATCGAAGTATGATCAAAAAACTGCTGACCCGCCTCCAGATGGGGCGGGTCTTTTCATGTCTGTGACTCTAGCTGAGCGCCACGATCTTGATTGCTTCTTTTGACATCGTTCTTTCGAAACCTTCATCGAGTTTATCCAGAACCGTAGTTTCTACGATCCCGGTAAAATCGATCATATCTTTCTCTACGAGTCGTATCGCATATTCAAATTCGTCCAGAGTATAGCAGAATGTACCTCGGATCGTAAGTTCTCCTCTTCCCGCCGGAAGGAAATTGACCTGAGAATCATCGTGATACACGCCAACTAAGATCAGTTCTCCGTGTGGTTTGAGAAGAGGCAGCATTCCCCCAATGAGCGCAGCTACACCTGTGCACTCGAAGACGATATCTGCCTTGCCGTGTTTGAAACACTCTTTCATCTTTTCTTCAACGGACTCTGTGTCGCTGTAGACGATCTCTGCTCCATATCTTGATGCTGCAAGTTCCAGTCGTTCTTTGTCAGCTGCAGTCCCTGCGATCAGGATCGTCCCTGCTCCTGCGATCTTCGCGATCTGTGCAGTGTAAAGACCAATGGCACCCGGGCCATATACGAGTACATCTTTGCCCGGGATGAACTGGGATACTTTCCTGACGGCACTGTATGCTACTGCTACCGGTTCGATGGACGCACCAACAACAGGGTCAATATCATCAGCGACCTTGTGAAGTGATACTGCAGGAACTGCAACGTATTCTGCGAAACTTCCGTCTATATGTATACCGATTTCCTTAAGATTCTCGCACTGAGCCTCGAAGCCGGCAAGGCACGCAGGACATGTGCCGCACTTGATGACGATGCTCGGTACAACCTTGTCGCCCACTTCATAACCTCTTACGGAAGCACCTTTTTCCACTATCTCACCAACGAATTCGTGGCCTGGGATCAGTCCTTCCTCAACTTCTCTGTATCCCTTATAAATACCGAAGTCCGTTCCGCAGATACCAGTCGCCAATACCTTCACCAGCACCTGATCATCTGAGATCACAGGTCTTACTGCATCAGACTTCACAAGGCCGTACTGACCGTTTTTCTTCTTCCATGAAAGCATATGATAATTCCTCCTATATTCCTCCTATGAGAAGAGCGGGCTATTCGCCCGCCCTTCTCTGGCATGATTATGAGTCTATTGTTATTACTAATGATGATTGTCGTTTTAGATTCCTACCATCTCAGCGATAGCGTGATCACTTGTGATCGGAATGATGCCCCATGTACCAAGCAGGTATGATACGGATACATACAGGAAGTAGCATGATGCAAGGATTCCCAGAACTGTGAGCCATGTTCCGCCTCTCTTTTCCTTAGGCAGGAGCTTCAGGCAGATGAATACTGCCAGTCCGCCGAAGATCGGGTAGAAGATGATTCCTTCGAGTACGGATCCCCAGCTTACGAATGTACCAGGAGTTGAAAGACCAACTACTGCGAACAGGATGCCGCCAACACCCATGAAGAGGATAACGGCTCTTCTTACTGTCATCTCTGAAACGTTCTTCAGTGGTCCGTGGAACAGAGTCTTCAGAGCGTCTGCAAGAGCTCTTGACCAACCGTCGAATACTGCTACGGAAGTACTGAACAGGATCGCAGCTGCACCCAGCAGCCAGATCCAGTGTGCCCATGGGCCCAGAGGAGTTCCCAGCATGTTCGCTGTGATCAGGATGATGTCTCTTCCGTTCGGAACGTCGCCAACGGATGGAAGGATGGAGCCTGCGCAGATGATGATGAAGATCGCGCAGATCGGCTGGATGATATAAGCCAGAGCCAGGTCCATACCGAAGATCTTTGAAGTTGCTTTGTAATCCTTCTGACCGAAGAGGTGATATCCTTTTTCTTTTACCCAGTATGAGTAAGATGAAATAGCCATTACACCACCACCGGAATATCCGATTGCTGTTGTGATATTAGCGATTTCCGTAGGCTTAAAGTCTGCAACATTCCAAGGTGCTATGTGTGACAGGAACTCACCAATAGGTGGGAAGAGCATGATTCCGCAGATGAATACGGATACTACTACGATAGCGATCATGATCTTGCAGACCAGTTCTACTACTGCGTAACCCTTCTTGGATACAGGCAGATACATGGAAAGCAGGATAACGATGAGAGCTATCAGTTTTACTACGAAGTTTCCGCCATCGTCGAACTCGACACCTGCGAAGTTCAGTGCGCCGTATACGGAAGCACCTACGCCCAGAGGCCAACCTACTGCCAGGAAGAATGCGATAAAGATCCATGGTATGAAGGTGATTACGATTGCCCAACCCTTAGGTCCCGGCAGATTGTAAAGACCATGTACGAATGTTTCGCCTGTTGCCAGAGTGTACCTTGCCAGTCTTTCTGTAACCCATACTTTGCAGAGGGCTGACAGAACAGGAACCCACAGGAGTCCCAGACCGTAAAGGGATGCGAAATAAGGAGTGATGATTGCTTCACCAGATCCAATGGCTATTGAACACAGAACCAGTGATGGTCCCAGCCAGAGGACTTTTTCTTTGAACGTACGAGGCAGCTTCACCTCTTTGTCATTCAAAGTAATGAAAATGTCTTTGCTTTGTTCCATTCCTTTACCTCTCA
>CAMNNV010000028.1 GCA_946546075.1 uncultured Bacillota bacterium
CTGTATACCGGGCCCTCATATTCGGAAGGCTTCTGCTCCCCTATATATGTGATCCTATCGCCCTTTACTTTGACGTATTGGTCTTCTCGTATCTGAAGATCCTCGTCGAGGATCGTTATCTTTTCGAACAGCATGATCCTGCTCCTTTCTCTACATAAGCGGTGCCACGAGCCTCAGTGCTCTTCCCGTGGCCAGTTTGAGTATATTATAGTTCCTGCAGTTTTCGAGGGTGATGAGCTCACAATCGTTCAGCGTCATCTCAAAATCCTCCTCGATATCATACACGACAGGATTGCCAAAAATGTATGCTGCACATTCAAAGTGCAGATACAGGCTTCTGTAATCGAGATTGATCGTTCCCACTACGGCTTTGACGTCGTCGCTGGTGAACACCTTGGCATGTACGAATCCCGGTGTGTACTCGAAGACCTCCACGCCCTCTGTGATCAGTTCTTTGTAGTAGGTCCTTGCCAGCATGTACGTGTACTTTTTGTCCGGGATGTGCGGGAGTATCAGCTTCACGTCCACCCCTCTGTGGGCTGCAAAGCAGAGTGCGTCCACCATCTCCTCGTCGAGGATCAGGTACGGCGTCATGATGTGGACGTACTTCGTGGCCCGGTTGATGATATCGAGATATACCGTTTCCCCCGTGAGCACCTTATCCATCGGGCTGTCGCCGTATGGAACGATGTACCCTCCGTTTCTCATGCCCAGCTGAGGCAAAAGATCGTAACGCATGTACTTCTTATAATCCGAACGCACATTCGCAGCCACATCCCACATCTGCAAAAACATCAGCGTGAAGCTGTTCACGGCATCGCCTTCCACCATGATGGCCGTATCTTTCCAGATGCCGAAGCGTTCTTTCTCGTTGATATATTCGTCGGCGAGATTGATGCCTCCCGTGAAGGCACACCTGCCGTCTATGACTGCGATCTTCCTGTGATCTCTGTTGTTCTGATGAGTATAGAGAAACGGGATCATCGGGGAGAATACCCTGCAGTCGATGCCCGCCTGCCTGAGCTTCTGCGGATATCTCAGAGGCAGCAGCGATAAGCTGTTGGTCCCGTCATACAGCAGGCGCACTTCCACACCTTCTGCGGCCTTGCGGACGAGGATCTCCCTCACGGTATCCCACATCGTTCCGAAATCGATGATGAAGTACTCCAGGAATATGAATTCCTCTGCTTTCTCAAGTTCTTCCACCAGCTGCCTGAACTTATCCTGGCCCGTTGGGAAATACTTGATGCTCGCCTTATCGTAGACAGGATACCCTGCCTTCCTGTTGAGATAGTTGAAGAGGCCCTGCTCATGAGAGAACTCATTCATGATCTTCTCCATGGCGAACATGTTCTGGGAACGAAGCGGTGCCTGGACCCCATCGAGTTCTTTGAGACTTTCCCGTATCCTCTTGGTGCCCGGCTGCACGAGCGTGAAAAGATAGAGTGCAACGCCCACCACGGGGACGGCAAGGATCAGTATGATCCACATCAGCTTGAAATCAGAGTCAAGCCGGATATTCAGTATATACATCAATATGGCAACAGCGAGAACTGCAGCCACATAGTTTATGACGATGATCTTAGTGCTCAGCACAAGAAAGCCGCCGAATATCACGACTGCCTGGGTAAGCAGCAGCACTATTAGCAGCGTCGTACGTCCAAATACAAGTTTCCAAAGTTTACGCAGTTTCTGTTTCATCGATCGGCACCGTAAACATTACTGTAACTTTTCCACAACCGATATGATATCTCAAATGAGGCTGTTTTTCAACCCACAAGGTGTTTACCACATACAAAAGAGGCTGCCACTGATCTGTGACAGCCTCATAGGTCTCATTGCCTGCGAATGATCTTATGAAAGTGCTGCAGTTACTACTGCCATCTTGTAAACTTCCTCTGTTACGCAACCTCTGCTCAGGTCGTTGATCGGTGCGTTCAGGCCCTGCATGATAGGTCCGATTGCTTCGTATCCTGCCAGTCTTGCAGCGATCTTGTAGCCAATGTTTGCTGACTGGATCTCAGGGAAGATGAATACGTTTGCCTTACCAGCTACTGGTGAGTTCGGGCACTTTGTCTTAGCAACCTCAGGTGATACTGCTGCGTCAAACTGCAGTTCTCCGTCCAGTGCCAGATCAGGAGCGTTCTCCTTAGCGATTCTTACTGCTTCTCTTACCTTGTCAACAGCTTCGCCGTGACCGGATCCGAGTGTTGAGTAGGAAAGCATTGCTACTCTTGGCTCCATGCCGAAGATCTCTGCTGTGTGAGCAGCTTCGATAGCTGATTCAGCAAGTTCTTCTGCAGTTGGTGCGATGTTGATAGCAGGGTCGCCCATGCAAAGCATCTCAGCGCCTTCCTTGACCATGATGTAGCATGATGATACGGATTTGTAACCAGGCTTCGTCTTGATCAGCTGGAGTGCCGGTCTTACTGTGTCAGCTGTGGAGTAAGTTGCTCCGCCCAGAAGTGCGTCAGCTTCGCCTGCCTTAACGAGCATTGTTCCGAAGTAAGCGCCGCCCTGAAGAGCTTCTCTGCACTGCTCAGCAGTCATCTTGCCCTTTCTGAGTGCTACCATCTGGTCTACCAGCTCATCCATCTTCTCATAAGTTGCAGGATTTACTATTTTAGCAGCTGAAACTTCGAATCCGCCTGCCTGTGCAGCAGCCTTGATTTCCTCTTCATCTCCTACCAGGATAACGTCCATGAGATCTTCAGCGATGATCTTTGCAGCAGCGCCGAGGATCCTTGGGTCTGTACCTTCAGGGAATACAATGGATTTTCTGTCTTCTTTCAGCTTTTTGATCAAATTTGTCAGCATTAGTGATTTGCTCCTTTCAACCATACAATTTAAATTTTATTCTTCATTCATTAAGCAGATATACGGGAGATTCCTGTATTTCTGATCATAATCAAGTCCATAACCTACGATGAAATTGTTCTCGATGGTGAATCCTACGTAATCCACGTGGATATCCACTTTCCTTCCATCCGGTTTGTCAAGCAGTGTACAGATACGTACGGAGGCGGCACCTCTGTTCTCTATGTATCCTTTGAGATAGTTCAGTGTGATGCCCGAATCCACGATATCCTCCACGATCAGAACATTCCTTCCGGTAATGTCGGAATCAAGGTCCTTGAGGATCTTTACCCTGCCGGAAGATTTCGTGCCTGAGCCGTAACTGCTGCATGCCATGAAGTCGATCTCTGTATCCAGCTCGATCCTCTTCATGAGTTCTGCGATCCACATGATGGAACCTCTGAGTATGCCGAGAAGGATCACGCTCTCTCCACGGTAATCCTCCGTGATCTCCTTACCGAGTTCCACTGCCTTCGCTGCGATCTGCTCTTCTGTGATGATGATATCACCTAATACCGGTTCTTTGGATTTCTTTGCCATGGTCACACCTCTTCACTTCTCATCAAAATCGTCCACTTCGTATTCTACATCATCTACTACCTTTTTACCACCGTATTTTTTTGACAGGTCCTTGGAATCACCATACCAGTACTTATCCAGTTCCTTCGAAAGGAACCACAGTATGAAGATCCAGAGAAACAGGTCATCCAGAAAACCCAGCACCGGGATGAACGGCGGGATAAGGTCTATCGGCAGCACAAGATACAGGATGCCGAATACGATCAATCCCTTTTTCCACCAGGCAACGGACTTATCCTTCATCAAAAACTTGATGGCTTTGATTCTTTTTAGAAGTGCACGAATCTTGATAAACTGCATTTATTCCTCCAATAGCTTGCCTATTTCATCGAGGAGCACATCCTGCCCCGTTCTCTTGAGCGATGAAACAGGGATAACCACATCTTCGCGGGATAACTTCAGTGTATCTCTTATGAGCTTTATCTGTTTCTGCATCTGGTTTCTTGAGATTTTGTCCGCCTTCGTTGCCACGACGATCCCCTGAAGACCGTAATGTCTCAGGTAATCGTACATCTCCACATCCTGCTTGGATGGAGCATGCCGGATATCCACCAGCTGCACCACCTTCAGCAGATTCGGCCTTGAGGAAAGATACTTCTCCATCATCTCTCCCCAGCCTGCTGATACGGATTTTGATACCTTCGCATAGCCGTAGCCCGGAAGGTCCACGATGCGCCATGCATCGTCGATCCTGTAAAAGTTGATCGTTCTCGTTTTACCGGGGTTGCCGCTGACCCTCGCGAGGCTCTTTCTGCCCGTAAGCAGATTGAGAAGCGACGATTTGCCCACGTTGGACCGTCCTGCAAAGGCTATCTCATACATGTCTTCCGGAGGATACTGGCCGGGTTTGACGGCTACTGTTTCAAGCTCCGATTTGCCTATCTTCATTATTTATCACCCTTTACGAATACGTGAGGGAATACGTCTTTCACGTGCTTGAGAAGGACGAATTCCATCTCATCTCTTACGACTTCCGGGATCTCCTGGATGTCGATCTCGTTCTCATACGGCAGGAGCACCTTGCGGACACCTGCTCTGTGGGCTGCCAGCACCTTTTCTCTGATGCCGCCAACCGGGAGCACTTTGCCTGTCAGCGTGATCTCCCCTGTCATAGCCACGTCTTTTCTCACCGGTGTGTTCGTCAGTCTCGAGATGATGGCGGTACACATGGTGACGCCTGCAGACGGACCATCCTTTGGCACGGCCCCTTCCGGGATGTGCACGTGGATATCGTACTTCTTATAGAACTCCTCGTCGATCTTGAGCTTCTTTGCCATGGAGCGGATGTAGCTGATGCCTGTCTGGGCACTTTCCTGCATCACATCGCCCATCTGGCCTGTGAGCTGCAGCTTGCCCGTTCCGGGAAGAGCCGCCGTCTCGATGAAGAGCGTATCGCCTCCGACGATGGTCCATGCAAGACCTGTGGTGACGCCGACTTCCGTCTCACCTTTGATGATATCGAAACGGACGCGCTTTTTGCCGAGGAATTCGAGAACCTTCTTCGGACCGACGGATACTTTTCCGGTCTGTCCCGTCACGACGTTTCTGGCTACCTTGCGGCAGATGTTGCCGATCTCACGTTCCAGGTTTCTGACACCGGATTCTCTCGTGTAATAGTTGATGATATTTCGGATACCTGCTTCCGTGAAGCTGATCATGCTCTTCGTCAGGCCGTTCTCCTTGACCTGCTTCGGCACGAGGTACTTCTTGGCGATCTGTACCTTGTCTTCCTCGGTGTATCCGCTGACTTCGATGACTTCCATCCTGTCCAGAAGCGGACGAGGAATGGTGCTCGTGGTATTGGCCGTCGTAATGAACATGACTTTGCTCAGGTCGAACGGCACTTCGAGGTAGTGGTCTGTGAAGTCTTTGTTCTGCTCCGGATCCAGCACTTCCAGAAGTGCAGATGCAGGATCCCCCTTGTAGTCGGCGCCGATCTTATCCACTTCATCGAAGAGGAATACAGGGTTCTTCACGCCGGAATCCTTGATGGCGCTGATGATCCTTCCCGGGATGGCACCGATGTATGTTCTTCTGTGACCTCTGATCTCCGCCTCGTCTCTGACGCCGCCGAGTGACATCCTGACGAATTCTCTTCCGATGGATCTTGCCACGCTCCTTGCGATGGAAGTCTTACCAACGCCCGGAGGGCCTACGAGACAGAGGATCGGTCCCTTGAGACTTTCGCTGAGCTGGATGACTGCGAGGTATTCCAGCACGCGTTCCTTGACTTTCTCAAGGCCGTAATGATCTTCGTTGAGGATATCCTCGGCCTTGATCAGGTCGATGTTATCTTCGCTTTCTTTGTTCCATGGCAGAGCCAGGATCGTTTCTATGTAATTCCTGCTGACCGTCGCTTCTGCGGAAGACGGCTGCATCTTGGAGAATCGGTCGATCTCCTTTTCGATCTTTTCTTTCGTCTTTTCTTCCAGTTCCAGTTCAGAAAGCTGCTGCTTGAAATTGGCGATCTCATCCTCGACATCTTCATCCACACCGAGTTCTTCCTGGATGGCTCTCATCTGCTCCCTGAGGTAGTATTCCCTCTGGTTCTGGCTCATCTGGGACTTGACCTTCGTGCTGATGTCCTGCTCGATCTTGAGGATCTCGATCTCTCTCAAAAGGATCTCGTTCAGCTTGGCAAGACGCTTCTTCGGGTCGAATTCCTCGATGAGGACCTGCTTGTCTTCCACCTTGACATCCAGATGTGACGCGATCATGTCTGCCATCCTGCCCGGATTTTCGATGGAAACGACGCTGGCAAAGACCTCCGCCGCTATGGTGTTATTGATGGATACGTATTCGTCGAAGTTCGTGAGGACCGTTCTCATGAGAGCCTCTGCCTCAGGATCATCTTCGATCTCCGGATCCTCGACGGGACGTACAGCGCATCTGAAATACGGCACCTCAAAAAGCACCTCTTCTATCACACCTCTGGAAATGCCCTCCACCAGGACTCTGATGGAATCTCCCGGCAGTTTGAGCATCTGCTTGATCTTGCCGATCACACCGATCTTATAAAAATCATCCGGTGTAGGCAGATCGAGGTTTTCGTCCTTCTGTGAACTGAGGAAGATATGCTGGTTCAGGATCATAGCCTTCTCAAGGGCATTGATCGACTTTTCTCTTCCGATATCAAAATGGAGCACCATATTAGGAAATACGGTCATGCCCCTTAACGGGATCATGGGATATTCTTTCACTTTTGTCTCATCCATCGACATGTTCCTCCTATATACTCAAAAGGGCGACTGTAAAGCCGCCCGTGGTAAGTTCTTAAGCTGTTTCTGCTGGAATACTGCTTCTCTCGTTGGCAACGGCATCTCTGCTTCTTAATACCAGCTCAGGCTCTTGTTCCTTCTCGACCGTATCCCTGGTCACTATGCACTTCTCGATGTCATCTCTGGAAGGCAGTTCATACATGATGCCTGTCATGATCTTCTCCATGATGCCTCTGAGGCCTCTGGCGCCTGTCTTGCCGGCGATGGCCTTCTCTGCGATGGCGTCTATGGCATCGTCCGTGATTTCCAGATCCACACCGTCCATTTCAAAAAGTTTCATGTACTGTCTCACGAGCGCGTTCTTCGGCTCTGTGATGATCTGTCTCAGTGCATCCTTTGACAGCTCCTCGAGCATCACCAGTACAGGAAGTCTGCCCACCAGTTCCGGGATCAGGCCGAACTTCTGCACGTCTTCGTGAAGGGTGCTCTTCAGTATCTGTGAAACATCCATCTTGTTGTTCTCAACATTGGAATTGAATCCGATCGTCTTCTCACCGACTCTCTTCTTGACGACCTTATCGAGACCGTCAAATGCTCCTCCGCATATGAACAGCACATTCGTGGTGTCGAACTGGAGGAATTCCTGATGAGGATGCTTACGTCCTCCTTGAGGAGGCACATTTGCCACAGTTCCTTCCAGGATCTTAAGCAAAGCCTGCTGTACGCCTTCTCCGCTCACGTCTCTGGTGATCGACGGATTCTCCGACTTCCTGGCGATCTTATCGATCTCGTCTACGTAGATGATGCCCCTCTGCGCCTTCTCGATGTCGAAATCGGCAGCCTGGAGCAGTCTCAGAAGGATGTTCTCCACATCTTCTCCAACGTATCCTGCCTCGGTAAGAGATGTCGCATCTGCGATCGCAAACGGTACGTCCAGTATCTTGGCAAGCGTCTGGGCAAGAAGCGTCTTACCGGAACCGGTCGGTCCGAGCATCAGGATGTTGCTCTTCTGGAGCTCCACTCCATCCTCTGCGATACCGCTGCGGATCCTCTTGTAGTGGTTATATACCGCTACCGCGAGAGCCTTCTTCGCCTCTTCCTGACCAATGACATATTCTGAAAGTGCATCAAAAATGTCTTTTGGTTTCGGAAGGCTGAGCTGCTGCTCCACATTCTCATCAAAGGATCCGTTCTTGGCCTCTGATGTGAGGATGTCGTTGCAGAGAGCTACGCATTCATTGCAGATATATACACCCGATCCGCTGATAAGTCTCTCCACCTGGCTTTGAGGCTTACCGCAGAACGAGCATCGTAATTCATTGTTTTCGTCGTATTTGCTCATATAATGTCCCCCGAACAAACTATCTGCTCGTGATCACCTGGTCGATGAGACCGTAATCCTTCGCATCTGCTGCATACATGAAGTTGTCTCTGTCTGTATCAGCAGCGATCTTCTCGATAGTCTGTCCTGTATTCTCGCTGAGTATCTTATTCAATGATTCTCTTGTCTTGAGGATCCAGTCTGCATGGATCTTGATATCCTCTGCCTGTCCTCTGAATCCGCCCAAAGGCTGATGGATCATCACTTCTGCATGAGGGAGAGCATATCTCTTGCCCTTCGTGCCTGAAGAAAGGATCACTGCTGCCATGCTTGCCGCCATCCCGACGCAGATCGTCGAGATCTCCGGCTTGATGTACTTCATGGTATCGTAGATCGCCATGCCGGCCGTCACAGATCCTCCCGGACTGTTGATATATATGCTGATATCCTTATCAGGATCTTCCGCTTCCAGGAAGAGGAGCTGCGCAACGATGACGCTTGCCACGTCATCGTTTATCTCATCTCCGAGGAATATGATCCTGTCCTTGAGGAGACGCGAATATATGTCATACGATCTCTCCCCATGTCCTGTCTGCTCGATAACATAAGGTATTGATGTCATCTGCAAAGCCTCCTGTTAGTCTTCTTTGATGACTGCATTGTCATAGATGTAGTCGATAGCCTTCTTGATCCTGAGGTCTCCTGAGATCATGTTGATGTTCTCCTGACCCAGCATCTCCTTGAGGGAGTCTGCTTCCAGATCATACTGCTGTGCCATGCTGGCCAGTTCAGCATCGATTTCTTCTTCGGATACTTCGAAGCCTTCCTGATCAGCGATCGCTCTTACGATCATTCTTGTCTTAACTCTCTTGAACGCATCGTCCTTGAGCTGTTCCTTGAATGCATCGCTGTTCTCACCCATGTACTTGAGGTATGAATCCATGTCCATGCCCTGTGATCTCAGCTGCTGGTCGAATTCGCTCATCATGCTGTCGACTTCTGTCTCTACCATTACATCAGGGATGTCGATATCGTTTGCTTCGTAAACCTTCTCGATAGCGGAGTTCTTCATAGTCTGCTCAGCAGTTTCCTTGTTCTGCTTCTCCAGCTTTTCTCTCTCGCTTGCCTTCAGTTCATCGAGAGTATCGAACTCACTTACGTCCTTGACGAATTCGTCGTCGATCTCAGGCATTTCTTCGTATTTGATCTCGTGGAGCTTGCACTTGAATGTAGCTTCTGCACCTGCAAGGCTCTTCTCGTGATAGTCTTCAGGGAATGTAACGACTACATCCTTCTCTTCTCCTGTTGAAACTCCAACGAGCTGTTCTTCGAATCCAGGGATGAATGTGTTGGAACCCAGCTTCAGCGGATATCTCTCAGCAGTGCCGCCTTCGAACTGTTCTCCGTTAGCCCATCCTTCGTAATCGATGAGGACCATATCTCCGTCCTGTGCAGGTCTGTCTTCTACTGTGACCATTCTTGAATTTCTTCTTGCCAGGCTCTTGATAGCGTTCTCTACATCGTCATCTGTAACATCGAGATTTACCTTGTTGATCTCAACGCCCTTGTAATCCTTAACTTCAATCTCAGGATAGCATGCCACTTCGATCGTCATCGTGAATGGCTCGCCCTTCTTCAGTTCAGAGAAATCTACGACAGGGCTGTCGATCACGTTCAGTTCCAGTTCGCTTACTGCCTGTGGGTAGTTCATCTGGAAAAGGTTGTTGATCGCATCCTCATAGAAGATGCCTTCGCCGTATCTCTTCTCGATGATGCTTCTTGGGGCCTTGCCCTTCCTGAAACCGTCTACAGCGAAGCGGCTCTTCTGCTGTCTGTAAACGCTGTTAACTGCAGATTCGAATTCCTCTGCAGTGATCTCCATGCTGAATTTAGCTGTGTTGTTCTCCTTTGATATGAATGTTGTTTTCATTTATTTAATTCCTCCTAAGTTGTGTACACATAAGTGCATATTATTATATCGCTCCGGAAGAGAAAAGTAAAGATGATTTTACGTCAGAGTCCAGTAAATTACGCATCTTCACGCCCCAAAAGCCTCAATCCTCTGCCGTATTTGCTCTCCTCTGAGCCTTCCAGTCCGAATTGCTCCTTCAGATTCTCGCCGATGGTCTGCAATTCCTCGGTATCTCCGGAGAAAAGTTCCACTTCCACCTCAAGAACCGGCTCTTCTCCCAGAGGTGTCACCACCTTGCCTCTGTCGATGCTGAACTCATAGATACCGTTTCCCGTATCGATCCTGAAACGCTTTCTGGCGATGGAACTTCTGATCATGCAGATGAGCTCCCTTCCTGCCACGATGGACTCAAGATGTCTTCCCGACTCGTTCTGGCAGAAGACGCTGGTGTCCGGTTCGCTTCCGTCCACAGGGATGGACAGTTCTTCACGCTTGTGGAGCGCACCCTCGGCACACCCCTTCCACTTCAGGGCAGCGACCCAGCCCTCGCCCTCTTTTCTCACTCTGTATGCCATATCATTGTCCGACAGGCTGAAATCCTCCGTGTCGTAATAATACGCATCCATAAATATCTCTTCTCTTGAATCCGGCTCTTCGTAAGCGCCGTAAAGTTCATTCTCCCAGATCTTTTCTGCAGTTTCTTTATCAGGGATATTGTACTTAAGTTCGATTTCCATATCTCTCTCCGGTTTATACTTCAACTAGCTCGTTTGCCATGGTTGCTACTACGATCGCCTTGATGGAATGCATCCTGTTCTCGGCCTCATCGAATACCTTCGAATGCTTGCTTCGGAACACTTCGTCCGTCACCTCTCGGATGTCGTAGCCGAGATCCATCTGTGTCTTTGCCATTACGGTATTGAAATCGTGGAATGCCGGCAGGCAGTGGAGGAACATGACATCAGGATTTCCCGTGCTCTCCAGCATCTCCATCGTTACTTTGTATGGCGTGAGAAGCTTCACCCTCTCCGGGATCTCATCCTCTTCTCCCATGGATGCCCATACGTCGGTATAGATCACGTCGGCGCCTTTGATCGCCTCGATGTCGGAAGAAACCGTGATGCTCCCGCCTGTCTGCTGTGCCACCTCGGTAGCCTTTGCGATGACATCCTTATCCATCTGCTCCGCCAGAACATCCGGTCCGTACGCCACGAAATCCATTCCCATCTTGGCACAGCCCACC
>CAMNNV010000029.1 GCA_946546075.1 uncultured Bacillota bacterium
TATTTATGAGAAGAATTCTTTTATGCTGTCGCGGAAGCTCTGCTTCTTCTGATAGCAGTCCACGGTGACTTCTTTGCCCATGGCTTCGATAGCCTTCTTCTGTTTGCTGTTGAGCTTTGTCGGTACTTCGAGGATGACCTTGACATACAGGTCGCCCTTTCTGCTGGACTTGATGTGCTTGATTCCCTTGCCCTTGAGACGGAAGACGGTGCCTGGCTGTGTGCCTGCAGGGATCTTATAGGATACCTTGTCTTCCAGAGTCGGGATGGTGATCTCGTCTCCCAGTGCAGCCTGATTGAAGCTGATTGGGATCTCAAGCCACAGATCCTGTCCTCTTCTCTCAAAGAGTTTGTGCGGTCTCACATTGATGACGATGTAGAGATCGCCGTCAGGTCCTCCGTTGATGCCCGGCTCACCCTGGCCTCTGATCGGGATGACGGAATCGTTATCCACGCCTGCAGGGATGTTGATGCTGATCTTGACGGAATCCTGGATCCTGCCTGTGCCGCCGCAGTCTTTGCATGGGCTCTCGTTGACTTCACCAGTACCGCCGCAGTCCGGACATGGAGAAACGCTCTGGAAAGTGCCGAGAGGCGTTCTCTGAGCCGTTCTCACTTCACCGGTACCGTTACACTTCGTACACATCTTCTTTGATGTGCCCGGTGCAGCACCAGTACCTGAGCATGTTTTGCATCGTACGAACTTGTTGAGTTTGATCTCCTTCTTGGTTCCGAATGCTGCTTCTTCAAAATCGATGGTAAGGCTCTTCTGAAGGTCATTGCCCTTGCGCGGACCGTTACGCCTTCTCGTGCTGCCGCCTCCGCCGCCGAAGCCTCCGAAGCCGCCGAACATATCGAAGATATCTTCGAATCCTCCGAAGCCGCCGAAACCGCCTGCACCACCGCCGAAACCTGCATTAGGATCTACGCCTGCATGTCCGAAGCGATCATATTTATCTTTTTTGTCAGGATCTGAGAGTACTGCGTAGGCTTCGTTGATCTCTTTGAATTTCTCTTCAGCCGAAGTATCACCCGGGTTTTTATCCGGGTGATATTTCATGGCTAATTTACGGAATGCCCGCTTTATCTCAGCTTCACTGGCACCTTTTTTGAGGCCTAGGACCTCATAATAATCTCTCTTCTCTGCCATTATAGTGTCCTTCGCTTAATCTTATTTGTCGTCGTCAACAACCTCGAAGTCAGCGTCAACAACATTATCATCGGAAGAGGAAGATGCACCGGCATCATTTCCCATGCCGCCCATATCAGGACCAGGACCTGCTGCTCCAGCCTGCTGCTGAGCCTGTGCCTGCTGCTGATACAGCTTCGTGGAGATCACGTGATACTTCTCTGTGAGAGCTTCAGTCTTAGCTTTGACATCTTCGATGTTGTTCGCATTCAGTGCGGACTGGAGTTCATCCTTAGCTGCTGTGATGTCAGCCTTCTCGTCGTCTGAGAGAACGCCATCCAGCTCCTTGAGGTTCTTCTCTGTCTCATAGATGAGTGTCTCAGCCTGGTTTCTGGTCTCAGCTTCTTCTTTTCTCTTCTTATCTTCTTCAGCATACTGCTCTGCTTCCTTGACCTTAGCTTCGATTTCTTCATCGGAGAGCTTCGTTGAGGAAGTGATCGTGATGCTCTGCTCCTTGCCTGTTCCCAGATCCTTAGCGCTTACATTTACGATACCGTTTGCGTCGATATCAAATGTAACTTCGATCTGAGGTACACCACGTGGGGCAGGTGGAATTCCTGTGAGCTGGAATCTTCCGAGAGTGATATTGCCGGCAGCCATATCTCTTTCACCCTGCATTACGTGGATGTCTACTGCTGCCTGGTTATCTGCTGCTGTTGAGAAGATCTGGCTCTTCTTTGTAGGAATTGTAGTATTTCTCTCGATGAGCTTCGTTGCTACGCCGCCCAGTGTCTCGATGGACAGTGAAAGTGGTGTTACATCGAGGAGAAGTACGTCGTTTACTTCGCCTGTAAGTACGCCTGCCTGGATCGCAGCACCGATGGCTACGCATTCATCCGGGTTGATGCCCTTGAATGGCTCTTTGCCTGTTACCTTCTTGACGGCTTCCTGTACAGCCGGGATTCTAGTGGATCCGCCGACCAGGATGACCTTGGAGATATCGTTGTTGGAAAGGCCTGCATCTGCCATAGCCTTCTTCATCGGCTCTACTGTCTTGTTTACCAGGTGCTCTGTCAGCTGATCGAACTTCGCTCTTGTCAGGTCGATGTTCATGTGCAGAGGACCATTCTCGTTTACTGTGATGAACGGCAGGTTGATGTTCGTAGTCTGAGCACTTGACAGTTCTTTCTTAGCCTTCTCTGCTGCTTCTCTCAGTCTCTGGAGAGCCATCTTGTCGCTTCTCAGATCAACACCGTTTTCTTTTGCGAAAGTGTCTGCCAGGTAGTTCAGGACAGCTTCATCGAAGTCGTCTCCGCCCAGCTTGTTGTTACCGTTTGTTGCAAGTACTTCGAATACGCCATCGCCCAACTCGAGGATGGATACATCGAATGTACCGCCGCCCAGGTCGTAGATCAGGATCTTATGTGAATCCTCTTCCTTATCAAGACCATAAGCAAGTGATGCTGCTGTAGGCTCGTTGATGATTCTCTTGACATCGAGGCCTGCGATCCTGCCGGCATCCTTTGTTGCCTGCTTCTGGCTGTCTGTGAAGTATGCAGGAACTGTGATTACAGCTTCTGTTACTTTCTCTCCGAGATAGCTCTCTGCATCAGCCTTGAGTTTGCCCAGGATGATCGCTGAGATATCCTGTGGTGTGTACTTCTTGCTGTCGATCTCAACAGTATAATCAGTACCCATATGTCTCTTGATGGATGCGATCGTTCTCTCAGGGTTCGTGATAGCCTGTCTCTTAGCAGTTTCGCCGACGAGTCTTTCGCCGTTCTTAGCGAAACCTACAACAGAAGGCGTAGTTCTGTTACCCTCAGCGTTTGCGATTACTACAGGTTCTCCACCTTCAAGTACAGCAACACATGAGTTTGTTGTTCCTAAATCGATTCCTATTACTTTTCCCATTTTATATCCTCCTTAATGGATCATTTGTCCAACTATTGGCTTATTTAACCTACTACCTTTACCATGGAAGGTCTGATCACCTTGCCATTGAGTGTGTAGCCCTTCTGCAGTACGCCGGAGACCTTGCCGCTTTCATACTCGTCGGTCTGCTCTGTCATAACTGCGTTGTGAAGGTTCGGATCGAAATCCTCTCCCAGAGCTTCTATTTCCTTCAATCCTGATTTCTCAAGGACATCTCCCAGCTGCTTGAAGATGAGTTCCATACCCTCTTTGAAGCCTTCATCGCCGGCTTCCTGTGCAAGTGCTCTCTCGAAGTTATCCAGCACCGTAAGAAGCTCGGTCACGATCTTCTCATTGGCATAACTGTAGAGATCCTGCTTCTCCTTGGCAACTCTCTTCTTGTAGTTCTGGAACTCAGCCATGAGTCTGATGTACTTTGAATTCTCATCTTCCTCAGGCTCGGCAGTATCTTTCTTTTCTTCTTTCACAGCGTCTTTCTCTTCAGACTCCGTTTCTTCTGTAGACTCATCCTGATCTGCAGCCTCAGTTTCAGGTTCTTCAGGTGTTACCGTTTCTTCTCCTGATTCTTCCTGCTGTGCTTCAGTTTCCTGCTGCGCCTGAGTCTTGATATCTTCCTCAATATTGATCATCCTTATCTTCGTCCTCTCCTTCTGTCAATTTGAATGCCTGGCTTAGGTTGTCCGTAAGATATTCCACCACCGATGTGACTTCTGCGTATTTCATACGTGTTGGCCCTATGACTCCGATCTTACCCACCTGCTTGCCGTTGACGTGGTACGTTGCCGTGATCACGCTGCAGTCCTGCAGGGATTCATCGTTGTTCTCATTACCGATCGTAATGATCATACCGTTGTCCCTGTTGATCAGTTTCTGGGTGAAATCATCCTTCCTGTTGATCATCTCAAAGAACATCTTCGCCTTATCGATATCGTTATATTCAGGAAGCGAGAATATGTTCGTATAGCCATCCATATAAAGGTTGACGTTCAGCATATCCTCCAGCGTCTTCACAAAACTCGGAACGATGGACTTCTCATACATGGCAAGTGCCTGTGCGTCGGTCTTCACCGTCTCGATGATATCCAGTGTAAGCGCTTCGCTTATGGTCTTGCCCTTGTAGTTGTAAGTCATGTTCTTCGAGATAAATGCAAGGGTATCCATCGAAACCGGTTTGTTCAGCCGTATCGACGTGTTCGACACCTTGCCGCTCTCCGAAACGATCATCAGTATAACGGTCCTCTCATCCACCGGCATCAGGTTGACGTACTTGAGTATGTCCTGATCCTGTCTCGGTGTCATGGCAAAAGCCGTGAGGTTCGTGATCTCCGAGAGTATGTGTGCCGCTCTCTCAACGAGATTCTCCAGTTCTGTTACATTCTTGTACAGGCTCTGGGCTATGGAATCCTTCTCTACCGGTGTAAGTTCCTTCTTATCCATCAATGTATCCACATACAATCTGTACGCCTTCTCGGAAGGAACTCTTCCGGAGGAAGTATGCGGATGCGTGAGAAATCCCATGTCTTCAAGATCAGACATCTCATTTCGGATGGTGGCCGGACTGATGCCAAGATCATAATTCTTGGAAAGTGTCCTGGAGCCCACCGGCTCAGCGGTTCTTATAAAGTCGTATATGATGGCCTGCAGTATCTTCAGTTTTCTTTCACTTAAATCCATATCGGCCCTCCTTGTTGTTAGCACTCAAACCGTCCGAGTGCTAACTACAATCTAAATGTACCACCCGGGTGGCTGGAAGTCAACACATTTAAAGAAAAATTTCAGTTCATTTTAAGGAATTTTTTCGGCTGGAACAAATAGAGATAGGATTCTTTGACTACCTTTCCGGTTGCCGCTTCAAGGGCCTCTTTATAAAGGCTGATCTGATCTTCGTATCTTGCAGCTATGACATCCGGAGTCTGGTTCTCTCCTATATAACTGTTTTTGTAATCTATCAGAACAAGACCGTCCTCTTCTTCGAAGAAGCAGTCTATGATACCCTGTACTACCGTCTCCTGGCCATCGATCTCCTTGCTCATGATGAACTCCTGCTCTTTGTGGAGCACCGGAGCCTTTGCAGCTCTGCGGCCCACTTCTGTCTCAAAGAAGCCGTTCAGGTCATCTATGGAGATCGCCTCCATCTCGCTGTCCGTCAGAAGTCCTGCCGTATGCATCTCCTCTGCGGCAGCTTCTATATATCCGCGGCCTTCCGTGAGGGCCCTGCCGAAGTCCAGCCGCTCCATGACGGCGTGCATGGCCGTTCCCACCTGGGCCGCATCGAGGGTCCCTGGAGCATCACTAAAGAGGCCTCTTGCAAGATGCAGAGGCATACTGCTTCCCTCATGACTGTTCAACTGTGAAACGGAATACTTCGAGCGCACTTCCGATCTGCTGTGAGGATATTCCCAGGACAGTTTCTCATCGATCTGCCGGATCTTCTCCTCATCTCTTGCCTTCTGGCTGTCCCGCAGAAGAGCTGCCACTTCTCCCCTCGTCTCGCTCACCTCATCCGCATCGGGAGCATCCGTTTCCATCACGATGTCCACATCGGTCCCGCAAAGAGGTGCATACATCATCTGCAGGTAATTCGTGTATCCTACGAAGTTCTCATCCAGGGAATCTTCTTTCTCTACCGTTCCCGTGACGATCAGCTTATCCTTGGCTCTGGTGAGGGCCACATAGAGGATCCGCACTTCCTCTTCCACGGCTTCCCTTCTCTTTTTGGCTGCTATGGCCTTCTGGAGGAGGGTCTTGCGGTGCCATCCCTCATCTCTATTCACGTGCGGGAGCGCGATGGAGTAATCTTTGTGCATCGGGATGATGTCGTCGGAAGAGACGTTCAGCTTCTTGCCGGCCCCTGCCAGGATGACGATCGGGAACTCCAGACCTTTGCTCCTGTGTATGGACATGATGCGTACGACGTTCTCGCCATCCCCTACAGTGCTGGCTTCTTCCTGCTTGATGTCGCCCCGCTTCATAGCATCGACGTATCGGAGGAAGCCGTACAGCCCCGTGTAATTCGTTTCTTCGAACTGGGCCGCCTTGTTCACGAGGAGCCTGAGGTTCGCGATCCTCTGCCCCGCCACAGGAAGTCCGCTGCAGTATTCGATGTAGCCCGTATCATCCAGCACGATCTTGATGAGCTCTTCCAAAGACACCCCTGTTCGCAGCTGCTTCCACCTGCCGATGGTGCGGAACATATCCGTGATCTTACCTTTTATTATGGCGTCGCTACCTTCCGTCTCATACGCTTTCACGGCATCATAAAAACTGCCTGTCCGGAAGACCGATCGGATCTTCGCAAGCTCTCCTATCTCAAAATCGAATGCCGGTGATCTCATGACGGAGATCAGCGCCACATCATTTCTCGTGTTGCTGATGATCTTCAGGATATTGATGAACACCTGGATCTCTACCGTCTCATAGTATCCGGCTCTGGCAGACCCATAGGACGGGATGCCGCTGTTGTTCAGATACCGTTCGAGCTGTGATACCGTCCCGTTGTTCCTGGTGAGAACGACGATATCCCCGTAGGATACCTTCTTTATCGTATTGGTTTTCGTATCGTAGATCTCGCGTCCCAGATGATCCTTGATCAGATCGCTGATCAGAGCCGCCTCCGCATCACTGAACTCCTCGTCATCGCCCGTGTACGCATCCTTTGGGATCACGTGGATGGAAGTGGTCATGCCCGGATGATCGTCTCCCGCCGTGCATATCAGCTTCTGATCATCATCGTATCCGTCCATGACCTGCCGGAAAACAGCGTTCACCGTATCCGTCACGCTTCTCTTGCTTCGGAAGTTGTTGGAAAGATCGATCTTGATGCTGGTCTGCTGATCTCCGCTTCTGTACCGTTCGTACCGGCTTCGGAACAGCTCCGGCTCTGCCAGCCTGAACCGGTAGATACTCTGCTTGAGATCTCCTACCATGAACAGGTTGTTTCCCCTGCTGATCTTCTCCACGATCGTCTCCTGGAGCTGGTTGCAGTCCTGGTACTCGTCTACAAATATATAAATGAATTTCTCTCTGTACTCCGCAGCCGCCGTCTCGTCTTCCAGGATATCTATGGCATAATGCATGACATCGTCAAAATCCACGATGTTCTCGTCAGCCTTCTTCGCCTTGAAGACACGCTCGAATTCTTTGAGGATATCCACGAGATACAAAGTATCCCCGGCCTGCTCTTTGAGTTCGTCATCGCACTCCTGCAGGGTGAAAACGTAATAGGCGTCCCGCAGATCCTTGATGCACTTCTTGGCCTTCTCCGTGTACTTCTTCACCGGCGCCTTGATCAGATCGTATTCTTCCTTCTCATCTCCGTAAGCTCTCAGCTGCTCGTACTTCACATCAGGGAATTCTCCCTCCTCTTCGATGCGCCTCGGTATGGAGCGCATGAGATTCAGGTTCTCCGAAGCCTTCTGTCCCAGCTTCTCAAGCCCCGCATCCAGGATGAGATCCACTGCTTCTTGATAGTAGCTCCAGGCCTCCCCAAAAAGGCGGGATGTCTCTTCTTCAAAAAACGCGTCCAGCCCGTAAGCTTCCAGCGGGGAATCGCAGGTCAAAAGCCCTGTCTTCTCCTCTGCCCACTCCATATAATGCGGCAGGCTCCTCATCTGCACATAAAGCTTGACGATGCCTTCTTTGATTCGCTTTTCGTTCCTGTCGCTGCTGTACTTGGTGAGGAACTCCGAGAACCGTTCGTGGTCCTCTGCGAACCGCCTGTCAAAAACTTCATCGATGCTCTCGCCCTTGAGGATCTCGATCTTCGTCTCATCGCCGATCCTGACTCCCGGCTCCAGATCTGTGAGGTAAAAATACCGTCTCATGACCTCGATGGTGAAGGAGTGGAACGTACTGATGTTGGCACGTGGCAGAAGTCTCAGCTGCCGTTCGAGGAACTTGCGGTCTGTACCCTTCTCCTCGATGCTCTTTCGGATGGCATCCTCCAGCCTCTCCTTCATCTCCGCCGCCGCAGCCTTGGTGAATGTGGTGATCAGGAACCGGTCCACGTCCACCTTGTCCTGCAGTATGAGCTGCTTGATGCGCTCTACGAGGACCGCCGTCTTGCCCGAACCAGCCGCTGCCGAAACCAGTATGTTCTTATCTCTTGATTCTATTGTTTCTCTCTGTTTATCTGTCCATTTCATCATGCATCTATTTTACCATGATTCAGGCCCCTTTTATACCGCAATAAATCTTTGCGAAGAGCATGAGGTTGTATTATAATCTTTTTTGACATAAACAAAAAAGGAGAAACACAATGATCAAGAACAGACCAACGATGCTGATGATCCTGGACGGATTCGGCATCAATCCCGATAAACACGGTAACGCGATCGCAATGGCTGATAAGCCGCATCTAGACGAGATCTTCGCCAAGTATCCCGGCACTACTATCAAGGCCTGCGGTCTCGATGTAGGTCTTCCGGAAGGCCAGATGGGAAACTCCGAAGTAGGCCATCTGAACATCGGCGCAGGACGCATCGTATACCAGGACCTGACGATGATCACAAAAGCCATCGAAGACGGTTCCTTCTTTGAGAACGAAGCACTCTGCAAGGCCATCGATCACGTCAAAAAGAACGGTTCTACGCTCCACCTTCTGGGTCTTCTCTCAGACGGCGGCGTCCACAGCCACATCGAGCACCTTCTCGCTCTTACTGATCTCGCAAAGCGCAGCGGTATCGAGAATCTGGCGATCCACTGCTTCCTGGACGGACGTGACGTACCGCCAAGATGTGCAGTCAAATACATCGATCAACTCCAGGCTCACCTGGACGAGATCGGCATCGGCAGGATCAGCGTCGTATCCGGCAGATACTATGCTATGGACAGAGACAAGAGATGGGACAGAGTCCAGCTCGCCTACGATGCCATGACCCTCGGCGAGGGCCAGCACGCTGCAGACGGAGCATCTGCAGTCACCGCGGCATATGAGAGAGACGAGAACGATGAATTCGTGCTCCCGACCTTTGTAGACGGCGGATACACAGTGGGCGACGGAGATGCCATGATCATGTTCAACTTCCGTCCTGACCGTGCTAGAGAGATCACACGCGCATTCGTAGACGAAAACTTCGACGGCTTTGAGCGAACGAAGAAAATCAGCGACCTTTGCTACATCTGCATGACGCAGTACGATGCCACGATGCCGAACGTGACACTGGCATTCCCGCCTGAGACGATGAAGAACACCCTCGGCGAGTACGTTTCCGATCTCGGACTCACGCAGCTGCGCATCGCCGAAACTGAGAAGTACGCACACGTTACCTTCTTCTTCAACGGCGGCGTCGAAGCACCGAACAAAAATGAAGACCGCATCCTGGTGAACTCTCCAAAGGTGGCGACCTACGATCTGCAGCCGGAGATGAGTGCTTACGAAGTCACCGATAAGGTGCTGGAAGCCATCGATACGGATAAGTACGATATGATCATCCTGAACTTCGCCAACGCAGACATGGTAGGACATACAGGTTCCATCCCTGCCGCCATCGCTGCCATCGAAGCTCTGGACAAGTGCGTTCCACGCATCGTAGAGTCCATTCTCGCAAAGGATGGACAGATCCTTCTCACTGCTGATCACGGCAATGCCGACGTGATGCTGGACGAGAACGATAACGTGGTGACGGCCCACTCCCTGAACGACGTGCCGCTAGTGCATATTGCGCGGGAGCCGAAAGAGCTCAAAGAAGGCGGCAGGCTCAGCGACCTGGCACCTACCCTCCTGACACTCATGGGCCTCGAGATCCCAGAAGAAATGACAGGAAGATCACTTGTATAACTATATTAGAAGCAGATGCCCGTCCGGATCACCGGACGGGCTTTTTTGTTTATGGTTGCGGGACGGGTCCGAGGCGATTGGCCGGCGGCGTCTCATTCTGGCACACGGTCAGAAAATCGCGTGATTGATAGAATCGTCAGCGACAGACAGTGTCCCGGTGTATCATGATTCTTTCTTTCATTCGAAAAATTGGGTGATTGATAGAATCGGCGCCGAGAATCCGACTCACACTTTTTGCAAAAAATCGAGCGATAGTTGTAATCCGCCGGATGGTGCAAGACGCCGGCTCACACTTTTTGCAAAAAATCGAACGATAGTCGTAATCTCCCGGGTCGCACGAAGCGACGACTCACACTTTTTCCAAAAAATCGAATGATAGTCGTAATCCGCCGGCTTGCACGAAACGCCGACTCACACTTTTTGCAAAAAATCGAATGATAGTCGTAATCCGCCGGCTTGCACGAAACGCTGACTCACACTTTTTGCAAAAAATCGAATGATAGTCGTAATCCGCCAGCTCGCATGATGCAACGACTCACACTTTTTGCAAAAAAACGAGCGATAGTCGTAATCCGCCGGCTCACGCCAGGCAACGACTCACACTTTCTGCAAAAAATCGAGCGATAGTCGTAATCTGCCGGATGGTGCAAGGCGAC
>CAMNNV010000030.1 GCA_946546075.1 uncultured Bacillota bacterium
ATCCCCGAGCCTCGTTATATATCTGTTTGAAACATCACAGAAGAATATTTCACCTGTGAGATAATCGTCATCCTTCCTAAGCATGCTGTTGAGCATCCCGGACAGTTCCCGGATGGATTCCTTATCGTAGACTTCACCGTCCTTCACCAGGAAAACGAAGTCCGTAGATACCGGCAGTATGAAGAAATCCCCCTCCATGACCGGCAGCGTCATATCGATGAACTCGTCATAGAGCATACATGTGGCGCCGCCCACTCCGCAGGTGATCCCAGCAAGAAAGATCTCATCATTTTTGAAATCGGACTTACAGATCTCAATAGGAAATCTCTGCTTGGAATTCTCAATGGCGATCTCGTACAGCTCCGCTTCGTAGATCCCGTGCTCTTCGATCATGTCATCTGTCACTAAAGTCCCATACACATGTCCGTTCGGCAACTGTGATATCAGGGTATACGTGATCACCATATCAAAGAAAGACCTGTGAGGTATACGGTCTATGATCTGCTCATACTTATCCCGATTCACAAGGCGTATGAGCAGGTGCTCGCAGAAGGACTGCCGATCTACGGCGATCTCCGGAAGATGCTCCGGTCTGGAATCGAGTCCCTCCTCTGTCATCTTCGCCACATGACGGATGATATCCTCCATCTCTTCTTCAGATTCCATGGCGTCGTACAACCAGCTCAGATCCATACAGATCCCGACCTCAGAATCATCACAGCTGACCGACAGTCCTCTGTAAGGATTATGCATCTTCATATCTGCATCCATGACCTCCACCTTGATATTGCTGTACCTCTCCGGCATATACTCGCAGATGCCGTCCTTGACATTGCACAAAAATTCCTCGTAGCTAAACATATAACTCCTCCCTCTCTAATGAATTCCCAATAATTACCTTTCTTGGTATTATATTACATCTCCTGCCATATTCTGTCAATCCCTATTTGGAAAAATTTTCTACAGGCGCCATTCCGCACAAAAAAACGAAGCCTGATTTCAGACTTCGTTTCATATCTTCCTACGACCTACTGAAAGGGATCTTCGGTGAACAGGATCTTCTTCCTCTTCACCCGCACTTCGCTTCGGTCCGTATCGATTCCTGCAAACGTCATGAACGTGCTGAGGATCAGCTCCGGGCTCAGGTTGGATGTGCTCCCCTGATCCATGAGCATCTCGAGGACCAGTTCGTCATCTGCTACTGCCCCTGTGATCTGACGGATCATAGGCTTGATGTCCACTTCCTTCAGTTCCTTCTTTTTCTTTTGTTTTTTGAGAGTCACGATCCTGTCCTGTGCAAGATAGCTTCCGATCTGCCCATCCACATCGCACTTTTTGCCATGCAAAGGGATCACGGCTTCATAGATCGCGGCGCACGTCATGGAAGAGAGCGTCTTTCTCTCTTTGCGCTGCCTCTCGCATTTTTTGAGATCGATACCTTCCGGCATGGTGATGCGGAGCGCTTCCAGAAGCTCTGCCGGCTCCCTGTCATCCGGTGTTTCGAACTCGATGAATTCCTCTTCTGCTTCATAGCCAAGGGACAGCGGCTGGGCGAATCCCATCTTCGGATGAGGATTGAACCCCTGGGAATAGGACAGAGCGATCCCTGCCCTCTTGAAGGCCCGCTTGAACATGCGCATCACATCGAGATGGGATGTGTAACAAATGGTGCCGGTCTTGGAGAATTCGATCACGTATTTACTCATGAGCCGCCTCCTTTCCGGTATTCACAGGGAATCTGCCTTCCTCTACGCCATAGAAGCATTTGACATGCTTGTTCATGCCGCAACCGGCGCATCCCTGCCTGCAGTCCGGCGTCACCATAGCCTGCTTCGCCTTCTCGTTTTCGCGCTCCAGAAATCTCCTGTCGATGAGAGGATCGATGATCTCCCAAGGCAGGATCTCTTCATAGGATCGCTCTCTGTACGCATAGAACTCAGCTGTAACTCCCGTCTCCTCCATGGCCTTCTCCCAAAGCTCAGGGGCGTGGTATTCCGTCCATGCATCGAACTTGCATCCCATCCTCCAGGCCTTTTCGATGAGAGAACCCACCTTCCTGTCGCCTCTTGCGATGATGGCCTCCAGGGTGCTGGTCTTCGTCTCATGGTAGTTGAAGGTGACGCCCTTCATCCTCAGTTTCTCACGAAGGTGGTCGTGTTTCTTTATGAAGGACTCCGGTCTGTCCTGCGGTGCCCACTGGAACGGTGTGTGTGGCTTCGGCACGAAGTTTGACACGCTGACGGTGATGCGGAAACGTCCGCCTTTGCGGCCCCGTATGTCATAATTGATGTCCCGGATCTTCTTTGCGATATCGGCGATGCCGTCCAGGTCTTCGAAGGTCTCTCCCGGAAGTCCGTCCATGAAGTAGAGCTTGATGGTCTCCCAACCCAGCTCGATGGCCTGCTCCACGGCAGAGTATATGTCGTCTTCTGTGATATTTTTATTGATGATATCTCTGAGTCTCTGGGTACCCGCTTCCGGTGCAAAAGTAAGGCCCGACTTGCGGTATCCCTGGATCTCGTCCAGCACTTTGAATGAGAAGGAATCCAGTCTCAGTGATGGCAGCGAAAGCGCTACGTTCTGCGCCTTGCAGAGCCCCATCAGTTCCGTTGCCATGTCTTCAAACTCGGAATGATCGCTCGTAGAAAGCGAGAGAAGAGAAAGTTCTTCATGCCCCGTGTTCTTCAGCTGCTTCATGGCGATATCCAGGATCGTATCCTTTTTTCTCTCCCTGACCGGCCTGTATATCATTCCTGCCTGACAGAACCTGCAGCCTCTGGTGCAGCCTCGGAAAGTCTCTACCACCGAACGGTCGTGGACCGCATCGATGAACGGGACGATGTTGGCCGTCGGGAATTCCGCCTTGTCGAGATCCTGCAGGACAGCTCTTCTGACCCTATCGGGAGCATCCGGCACCAGCTTCTCGTACGCTCTTACGGTACCGTCTTCGTTGTAGGAAACATCATAAAACGACGGCACGTAGACGCCGTCCAGCTTCCCGCACTTTGCGAGATACTCTGCCTTGGAGGAAGCCTCCTGTTTCAGAAGGAGCACCTGCTCCAGCAGCTCCTCGCCGTCTCCCACAAGGAACATGTCGATGAAGTCAGCCAGCGGCTCCGGATTGAAGGCGCACGGGCCTCCTGCCACGATGACGGGATCCGTTTCTTCCCTTTCCTCGCGCCTCACCTCGAGGCCGGCAAGATCCAGCATGTTCAGGATGTTCGTAAAGGACATTTCATACTGGAGGGTGAATCCCACCACGTCCATCTGGCGCAAAGGCGTGAAGGTCTCAAGGGTGAAGAGTTCCATACCCTCCTGACGCATGAGCTCCTCCATGTCCGGTGCAGGGGCAAACGCCCTCTCGCAGGCGATCTGCGGGTTCTTGTTCAGGACATTGTAGAGCACCTGCATGCCCGTATACGACATGCCGATTTCGTAGGTGTCCGGGAAACAAAAGCCCATCCGAACGGATACCTCCGTCGGATCTTTGACGACGCTGTTGACCTCGCCCCCTATATATCTGGCCGGTTTTTCGACTCTTTTTAAAATTTTGTCCAGTTTCTTATCTATTTTCATTACAGTTCAATATCCCCGGCTATCTCTTCCAAAGTCATGCCGGTGACCTTTTCTATATCAGAGACGAATCGGACGACGTCCTTCTTCTTCGCGAGGATAAAAGGCTCCGCCTCCGGTCTTCCACGCCGGATGGCCTTGTCGATGATATGCTGATACCGCTTATCGATCCCCGCAAAGTGGTGTTCGATGACGACTCTGTCTCCCAGGCAGACGATATCCGTCTCGTTCACGGACTCCAGCGGCGAGAACGGGTCGTAGTGCATGTGCACTTCTATGATCTTCGCTTCCTGCTCGTATCCCAGCTGCCTCATGATGGCAGCCCCTTCTTTTTCGTGGTCCTCTGCCAGCCTTACGACATCGTGGAGCATGCCGGCTGCATAGATCAGGTCCATATCGAGATCATAGCCCCTCTCTATGAGCTTCTCCCCCACTGCACATGCAACGAGAGCGACTGCCTCGCAGTGCTGCCGGATGTGGGGCGGCGTTTCATACTTGTCCCACAGCCTGATGCATTCTTCTTTTGTCGGATGTTTCTGTTTCACTTGCATTTTAGAAGTAATCCTCGTCAAAGTATTCCAGTTCGAAATCTGCGATCTTGATGATGTCTCCGTCCTCCAGCCCCATCTCCTTCAGTTTGTCGATGGCGCCGGATTTCTCTATATACTTATACAGATATCGCATGGAGCCGAAATCCTGGAAGTTGGTGGAGTTGAAGATCTTCATCAGCTGCTTTCCTTCCAGCACGTATTCACGGCCGTTGAAGGAAGGATATACCGTCCTGTAATCCGGATCGATATCGTCCTTTTCGAAGTCGAACATCTCGTATTCTTCTTCCGGTTCTGGGTTGGCAAGAACCTCCTGCAGACGCTGTGCCGCTTCGTTCATCAGTTCCTTGATGCCGTATTCGATTGGTGCTGAGACAGGGAAAACCTTGTAGCCCTTGCTCTCTGCATACTCTTTGAATTTCAGATATTCCGGAGAATCGTCCCCGATGATATCGATCTTGTTGGCAGCCACGATCTGTGGCTTGTCCAGCAGCTTCGGATCGTACTGCTCGAGTTCCTTATTGATCTTGTCGAAATCCTCGATTGGATCTCTGCCTTCGCTTCCCGAAACGTCCACCACGTGGATCAGGACCTTCGTCCTCTCGATGTGCTTGAGGAACCGGAAGCCCAGTCCTGCTCCCTCGCTGGCACCTTCGATGATCCCTGCGATATCCGCCATGACGAAGCTGGTATCGTAAAGCTTTACGACGCCCAGATTCGGGTCGATGGTGGTGAAGTGATAATTTGCGATCTTTGGTTTCGCACTTGTGGCAACGGAAAGGATCGTGGACTTGCCCACGTTCGGGAATCCTACGAGCCCCACGTCTGCGATCATCTTGAGTTCCAGGATGACCGTACGCTCCTTTGCGAAGCCTCCTGCCTCTGCAAAATTCGGAGCCTGACGCGTAGAGGTGGTGTACTTGCAGTTGCCCTTACCGCCCTTGCCGCCTTTCGCAGCAACGAAGCTCTGCCCGTGCTCCTTGAGATCGCGCATCACAAGACCGGACTCTTCGTCGATGACTACGGTGCCCACAGGGACCTTGATGATGAGGTTCTCCCCGGCCTTGCCGTAACGCTTGCGCTTCATGCCGTTTTGTCCGTCTTCTGCTTCGTATTTTCTTTTGTATCTGAAGTCCATCAGGGTCCTCAGGTTCTCGTCGGCTTCAAAAATGACGTCTCCGCCTCTTCCGCCGTCTCCTCCGTCAGGTCCCCCATCCGGTACGTATGGATCATGTCTGAATGTGACGGCACCATCGCCGCCCTTTCCTGATCGAATGGTAATTCTGGCTCTGTCAACTAACATTGATCTCACCTCCGAACTTGCCTGTTAAAAAACAAGCCCCTATAAATAGGGGCTCAAAAAACTTCTTACGCTTCCTTAGGATATACGCTGACCTGTTTTCTTTTTTTGTCTTTTCTCTCGAACTTGACAGCTCCGTCTATCTTTGCAAACAAAGTATCGTCTCCGCCGATTCCAACGTTGTTACCAGGGTGAAGCTTAGTTCCTCTCTGTCTAACCAGGATGCTTCCTGCGCTTACGAACTGACCATCACCAGTCTTGACACCAAGACGTTTCGATTCACTGTCACGACCGTTCTTCGAGCTACCTACACCTTTTTTACTTGCCATGTATAGACACCTCCTCGTCTATCTCAAATCGGAAATAATTCTTAATTACAGAGCTGCCTCGATCGTCTCTAAGATAACTGCTTTAACAGCCTTCTCATCTATCTCGATGCCGTTCTCTTTAGCGAACTCGATGAGTTCTGCCTTCTTCATCTGCTTCAATGAAGGTTTATGTTCTTCTGCAGGTGCTGCTCCAGCTGCTTCTGTTTCTACTGCAGGAGCTTCCTCTGCCTTAGCTTCAGTCTTGACTCCGCCGATGCTGCTGATCTCAACCAGTGTGTATGGCTGTCTGTGACCCTGCTTCTTCCTGTAGTCCTTCTTAGCCTTGTACTTGAAGATGACTACCTTCTTGCCCTTACCTGATTCAACAGCTGTACCTTCAACTGTTACTCCCTCGAGGTAAGGAGTTCCTACCTTGACTCCGTCTTCTCCTGCCATAGCAAGGACTTTGTCAAATACTACTGTTTCACCGTCAGCTACGCCCAGCTTCTCAACTGAGATTTTGTCTCCGTTCTCGACCTTGTACTGCTTGCCGCCGGTCTCAATGATTGCATACATTTGAATAGTTACCTCCTCTATCCAGTCTCGCCTACTGTAGGCAGGTCAGCCCTGTGCCAACCTTTAAAAGGGCCCACTTCGAGCGGCTTACATCATGATATGATACACTAACGCCGATAGTTTGTAAAGAAATATTTTTATTTGGCCAGAGATATTTTTCGGTTGCCGCTCAGATAGTCCGTCACGGCTGTTTTTGCCTTGTTGAATGTTTCTCTGCCCAGATATACTTCACTGCCATCGATAAAGCATATCCTGCCGTTTTCCATGCAATCTACGTTCTCGATGTTGATAGCATAGCTTCTGTGACACATGACGATCCTCTGATCCAGATCCTCCACCACATCCGAAAGCTTGCCGTAAAACTCGTATTCTCCTCCCAAAGTATGGACGAGGATCTTTCGCCCCTTATTCTCCATATATACGATGGAGTCCACGGGAAGAACGTAGATGCCGCCTCTTCTTCGTATTACTAATGCCTTCCTCATGATAAAATCCCCCTTGTATTAGTTTTAATACTTGAGGGATTTGTCATTCAATACAATAAATCAGACATTTTGTCAGAATCGCGTCTCGATCAGTCTTCTGATTCTTTGTAAGTGATCAGATCCTCTGCGATCTCGTTCGCAGCGATGGATACCGGCTTGATGACATCGGCTTCTGTAAGCTTAGGCATCCCTTCTATGATGTCTCTTGCTCTCTTGGCAGCGAGAATAACGAGAGTATATCTGCTGTCTACCTTTGATCTCAATGTTCCTATTGATGGATATAACATCTATCTGTCCTCCTTATATCTGCCGATGATATCGTCGGCTGTTTCCTCATCCACTTTGCAGTGCTCGCTCCGTATTATCGATCCAACTTCGGCCACTGCGTCTTCCAGTATATCATTGACCACCATGTAATCGTAGCTTCCCAGAAGCCCGATTTCATTGGCGGCATTTGCCATTCTCCTGTCGATCACGTCCTCGGCGTCCGTGCCTCTGCCCACGAGTCTGTTTCTCAGAACTTCGATCGACGGCGGCAGAACGAAAATCAGAATGCTCTGCGGGAAACTCTTTTTGACCTGCAAAGCTCCCTGCACGTCTATCTCCAAAAGCACGTCATCTCCCGCTTCCAGCCACTGCTCTACCTGTGCCTTCGGTGTCCCGTAGAAATTGCCGTAGACATCTGCGTACTCGATGAATCCGCCAGCCTCGATGAGTTCGAGGAACTCTTCCCGCTCTGCGAAAAAGTAGTGCACGCCGTGTTCTTCTCCGGTCCTTGGCTGTCTCGTGGTCATGGATATCGACAGTCTGATATCATTGTTGTCATTTATCAGTTCCCTGCATATCGAGCCCTTGCCTGTTCCGGAAGGACCTGACAGCACGAACAATTTACCTCTAGCCATGATTAGTCTCCGTATTAAAGGTCGTAGTATAAGTCAAACTCCATTGGTGTCGGCATGTAATTCTGCTTCCTTGCTTCAGCCCTCTTGTTCTCTACCCAGATCTCGATGAGTCTCTTTGAGAAGACGCCGCCCTCCAAAAGGAACTCATAATCTGCTTCGAGAGCATCCAGAGCTCTGTTCAGGCTCGTCGGAAGTCCCTTGAGTTTCTTCTTGTCCTCATCGCTGAGGTCGAACAGGTTGAAGTCGTAAGGTCCGAAGCCTTCTGCCACAGGATCGATCTTGTTCTTGATCCCGTCGATACCTGCCATGAGAACTGCTGCGAAAGCATAATACGGATTACATGTGCCGTCCGGGTTTCTGATCTCGAATCTCTTCTTGTCGGGATCCTTAGCATAAGCAGGGATCCTGATGACAGAACTTCTGTTAGCCGTAGCGAATCCAATCGTAACCGGTGCTTCGTATCCCGGCACCAGTCTCTTATAGGAGTTCGTGCTCGGATTCGTGAAAGCACAGAGTGCTGCGATGTGCTTGAGGATGCCGCCCATGAAGTACATAGCAGTCTCCGAAAGCTGTGAATAGCCGTTCTCATCGAAGAAGAGAGGCTTGCCGTCCTTGAAGAGGATCATGTGGACGTGCATGCCGTTACCGGCTTCTTCAAATACAGGCTTCGGCATGAATGTAGCCGATCTTCCTTCTTTGATCGCCTGATTCTTGATGAGGTACTTCGTCATCATCGTCTTGTCAGCCATCTCCGTCAGTTCACCGAACTCCACTTCGATCTCCAGCTGTCCCGGGCCGCCCACTTCGTGGTGGTGATACTTCACCTTGATGCCCATGCCTTCCATGAGCATCGCCACTCTGCTTCTGAAATCATAGAGCACATCCTGCGGAGGCGCCATATGATATCCTGCCTGATAGGACATCTTATATCCAAGGTTGAAGCCTTCATTGCCCTTGTTCCATTCTGCCTGCTCAGCATCGATGGTAAAGTGCGACCGGTTCGGCTCTGATGAGTAGCTCACGTGATCGAATACGTGGAACTCGTACTCCGGTCCAAGAAGGATCGTGTCTGCGATACCCGTCTCTTTGAGGTATGCCTCAGCACGTTTTGCAACGTTTCTCGGATCCTGGTCGAACCTGTAGTTATCAGGATAAGAAATCACATATACATCGCCGATCATGGACATCGTCGGGATCTCCATAAACGGATCCATATACGCACTAGTCAGATCCGGGATAAAGACCATATCGCTCTTCTCTACCGGCGCGAACCCGTAGTTGCTGCCGTCAAATCCTATGCCGTTTCTCATGGTGTCTTCCGTGAACCTGTCTGCAGGGATCGTCAGATGTCTCCATCTTCCGTTCAGATCGATCATCATGAAGTCGATCATCTTGACGCCGTTGCCGGTGATGTACTGTTTCGCTTCCTCGTAATTTTTGAACATACTTGTTTTTTCTGCAGAGCCGCCGCTTCTGCTTCCCTTTCTCTTCCAAAGAGTGATAGCGTGGTGTTGCACATAGTTCTGCTTATATTCCAACATGGTATTTTACAACACATACGGCAGTTTGTAAATCGTTTTCCACCTGCGATCCAACAAAAAGCCGCCAAAAAGGCGGCTTGCTGATCTGCGATCGTTATTCGATGTTCTGCACCTGCTCTCTGATCTTCTCGATCTCGCTCTTCGTCTCCAGCATGAGAGATGTGATCTCCATGTCGTTTGCCTTCGAGCCGATGGTGTTCGCTTCCCTGTTCATCTCCTGAACGAGGAAGTCCAGCTTCTTGCCCACAGGACCGTTGCTCTCCGTCAGGATGGTCTTGAGCTGCTTCATGTGGCTGTCCAGACGCACCAGTTCTTCTGTGATGTTGGCCTTGTCTGCGAATACAGCCGCTTCCACGAGGATCCTGTCCTTCGGGATCTCCACCTGACCACCGATGAGCTCCGTGATCCTGTTCGTGAGCTTCGTCACATACTCCTCCGCAACGAGAGGTGCTCTCTTGTCGATCTTGGTCACGATCTCGCGAATCAGTTCGCCACGGGCCAGAAGGTCTTCTGCCAGCCTTCCCCCTTCTGTTATCCTCATCTCATCGAGAGCTGCCGCTGCCAGTTCCACAGCCTTGCCGATGACGGCTGCCACTTCCTCTTCGTTCTCCACATCCGGCACGGAACGAAGCACATCCGGCATCGTCGCCAGAAGCTTGATATCGATGTCTCCTGTCAGGCCGTATTCCTGCTGGAGAGCCTTCAGGTTCTCCATGTACTGACCTGCCACCTGGGTGTTGAGCTTGATGCTGGTATCGTCTTCTGTGAGGTTCTCCACGATGATGTTGATCTCCGCCTTGCCCCTCTTGACCTTCTCCTTGAGGATGGACTTGATCTTCTCTTCTGCGAAGGAATACCTCTTCGGCATCTTGACATAGATGTCAGCGTATCTGTGGTTCACTGTCCTGATTTCTGCTGTAACGTTTCTCTTGCCATCGGAATACTCTCCTCTTCCGAATCCTGTCATGCTTTTTATCATCTTTTCTCTCCATTCACTTGTGGTTTTATGATAATATCTTTATTATAGAATTTTGGCATAAAAAATCAACCCCGGGAGGTCCTTATGTCCTTTGACGGCATGGTAACATACGCAGCGACACACGAGCTGCGAAACGCCCTCATCATGGGCAAAATAGAAAAAGTATATCAGCCGCAGCCTGAGCAGCTGCTTCTTAACATACACACGAAGGAAGGCCGCAGGAAACTTTTCATCAGCGTCTACGGCAATCACTGCGGGATCTATCTGACAGAAGGC
>CAMNNV010000031.1 GCA_946546075.1 uncultured Bacillota bacterium
TGGGAATCTCTGTGAGAAAGAAAAAGGCGTTGTTCTCGAGCAAAAGGTGTACGTGCGGACCCCGGTGACCCTTTGCAAAGAAGTGAAGGGTGTCAAGATCGCGGGATTCGCCCCAAAGGGTGCGGTCCTCGAGGTCCTGGGGTTCGATGAGGTCAGAGATGACGGAGTAGTAGGCAAGTACCACGTCAGATACGGCAAGAGAGAAGGCTGGGCCGGCGGCAGTTATCTCGTGATGTCGCAGAAGGAAGCAGACAAAAAGTGCAACGAGAAGGGCGCTTATGATATGGCGAAGAAGGCGAAGTTTCATATGGAACTTCACGGGGGCAAGGCCACGAACCTGGACTACTTCCCGAAGGAGAAGCCGGAGCTTTCCGGCAACGAATTGTGCAGGGACGCCAGGGCCATGTACCTCAATGCCGGGGCTCTCATGAAGGACAAGTACTTCAAGCTGGCGCAGAAGAGCGGGGCCAATGCAGTGGTGATCAACATAGACGGTGGAACTCCGGCTTACAAGTCACCGGTGATCAAGGCATATTCCCCTACGGCTTACAAGCACGCCAGGTACAGCCTGGAGAAGTATCAGAAGGCGGTCCGGAAGTATCAGGACGCCGGGTTCTATACGGTTGGGCGTATCGTCTGCTTCAACGACGAGGCATATGCTAAGGATCATCCGGATGAATGCATCAGGACCGGGGGTAGCAGGACATCCTGGGTCAGCGCCTACAGCAGGAAATGCTGGGAGTATAAGGTGGCTCTGGCAGTGGAGGCAGTAGAGACGATGGGATTCGACGAGATCCAGTACGACTACGTGAGATTCCCGGAGCGGGCGTACCAGATGTCCACTTCTGCAGGTACGGATTTCAGGAATACATATAAGGAAGAGAAAGCTCAGGCCATCCAGAATTTCTGTATGTATGCGGCCGATCGGATCCATGAAGCGGGAGCATATCTTTCTGTGGACGTTTTCGGGGAATGCTCCAACGGGTATGTCAGTGCCTATGGGCAGTATTGGCCGGCCATATCTAATGTAGTAGATGTGATCAGCAGCATGCCGTACACGGATCATCAGGGGGAAGCAGATACCTGGACACATCCATATGACATTATGCACAGTTGGGCGAAGAAATCTGCCGACATGCAGAAGCATATCCCGACCCCGGCTGTAGCGAGGACCTGGGTGACGGGATACGATACGCCGCACTGGGCACCGTCGGTGGATTACGACTACGGCAAGCTGAAGGATCAGGTAAGAGCCCTGAAGGACGCTGGTCTCGATGGGGGATTCATCCCGTGGAACAGCTCTTCCAGCTACAATAAATATAAGGAATACTCGAAAATCTGGTCCTATAAATAATTTTTTCAGAAGGTACAGGACCGGCTGAGTCGAAAGCAACTCGTGAGTTGAAAACGACTCGTGAGCAGTGGGGAAAAACGTGCATTTGCGAGTTGAAAACGACTCGGAGAAAAGCAGCATATTTTGCATGAATTTAAAGAACGTTGAAATTTCAACGTTCTTTTTAGTTGGCACGGAACTTGTAATAGTAAAGGGCAGGTACCGAAAAATAAAAATTACTTTTGAAACGGAGAAAGGAAGAAGTTATGAAAATACTTGAAGGAATCAAAGTCGTTGACTTCACACAGGCTCATGCAGGCAGTTTATGCACAATGATCCTTGCCGATCACGGTGCAGAGGTAATCAAGATCGAAAGACCGGGAGTCGGCGATCTTGCTAGGTATTGGGGACCTTTTAAGAATGATTACAGCGGCTACTACGCATTCCTGAACAGAGGAAAGAAGAGCATCAGTGTTAACGGCGGAACGGAAGAAGGAAAAGCGATCCTGCTCGACCTGATCAAAGATGCTGATATCGTTTGTGAAAACTTCAAATACGGAAGCATGGAGAGAATGGGACTCGGATACGACGTACTCAAGGAAGTCAATCCTGAACTGATCTACGCTTCCCTCAACGGATACGGTCAGACTGGTCCTCTGAAGGAACAGGTTGGTCTGGATCTGCAGCTGCAGGCAGGCTCCGGTCTCATGGACAGAACAGGATTCCCTGATGGACATCCTACAAAGGGCGGCCCTGCAATGGGAGACCACCTCAGCGGAACGTATATGGCAAATGCTATCATGCTGGCTCTCATCGAGAAGCAGAAGACAGGCAAAGGCCAGAAGATCGATATAGCTATCTACGATGCACTTTACTCAGTGCTGGAAGGAAACCCTATCACAGTTTCCATGACAGGAACGATCGGTGACAGAATGGGTAACTCAGACCCTACAGCAGCACCTTACGATACATTCGAAACGAACGACGGTTACGTAGCAGTTGGCGTTTCAACGGATAAGCAGTGGTTCGCATTCTGCGAAGCTCTTGGCTGGGACGATCTGAAGAACGATGAAAGATACTTCGACAACGGCGACAGAGTAAGACTTTACTACGAGGGCCTCAGAGACGAGATCGAATCAAGGACAAAGAAGATGTCCAAGTTCGACGTAGAGGCAAAACTGAACGAGGCACACGTTTCAACCGGTGCTGTCTACACAGTTGTAGAGGCTATGGCAACAGATCAGGTCAAAGAAAGAGAAATGCTGGTGAACGTATATGACGAGGGTATCGGCGAAGAAATCGGCATCCCTGGAACGATCATCAAGTTCAGTGAGACCCCGGGCGGCATCGAATGCGGTGCACCACTCATGGGTAAGCACACAGCAGAATACCTTTCCGCTCTCGGATATACAGAAGAGCAGATGGCAGAGCTGGCAGAGAAGAACGTAATTCAGATGGCATAGTGATACAGGAGGTTTGAAATGAAAGTATTAGAAGGCGTAACAGTAATAGATTTTACTCAGGCATACAGCGGACCGTTCTGCACCATGCAGCTTGCAGACTTTGGTGCAAGAGTCATCAAGATCGAAAGAAATAAATACGGCGACCAGTCAAGATTCTGGGCACCGATCAATGAAGCTGGCGAAAGCGGCTACTATGCAGCATTCAACAGAGGTAAAGAAGGTATCACTCTGAACATCGGAACTCCGGAAGGCCTTGAGATCGCTAAGAAGCTCATCGCTAAGGCTGACATCATGCTGGAGAACTTCAGCGTAGGCTCCATGGAAAAGAAGGGCCTGGGCTACGAAGAAGTCAAGAAGATCAACCCGGAGATCATCTACGGATCCATTTCAGGATATGGCCAGAACACAACATGGAGAAAGCTTCCTGCATACGATAATGTTATCCAGGCTCAGACAGGCCTCATGGAAATGACAGGCGATGCAGACGGCGTTCCAACGAAGGTCGGCGTTTCCGTAGGCGACAACTACACAGGCCTCGAGATGTCACTGGCAGTGACCATGGCTTACTACAACAAGCTGAAAACCGGCAAAGGACAGTACATCGACATCGCAATGTATGATACGCTCTTTGGTATCATGGAGAGCCCGATCCTGACATACGAACTGGAGGGCGAAGAGATCACAAGATGCGGCAACACTGACCCGACGCTCTTCCCATATGACGTATATCCTTGCAAAGACGGTTACTTCTCACCTGGCGTAGCAGCAGGCTCCAAGAAAGAATGGACAGCATTCTGCAATGCGATCGGAATGCCAGAACTTCTGGAGAACGAGAGATGGATGTCCAACGACAACCGTATCGAAGATTACGACGAGCTTACTGCAAAGGTACTGCCGTTCTTCGCAGACAAGACGAAGGCTGAGCTCAAAGAAATCTTCAACGAGTACAAGATCCCGAATGCTCCGGTAAATACGATTCCTGAACTTCTGGAAGATCCTCAGCTCGAAGCAAGAGAAATGCTCATCGAGATGGATGATCCGGCAGTAGGTAAGTACAAGGCAACAGGTAACCCGATGAAGCTGAGCCTGACTCCGGCTGTCATCGACACCCCGGCACCGCTTTTGGGACAGCATACGGATGCTGTATTGGCTGAACTGGGATATGCTGAAGACCAGATCGCAGCATTCCACGAGAACGGGGTCGTATAGCAGACCACTTGAAGGGAGAGTCCTCTCCGGGCTCTCCCTCGAGTATGAGTATCCTTTTGGTATCATGTGTTTTTTAAAGGAGAAGGAATATTATGTTTAAAAAAGCCAATGAACAATACGAAGTCATCTTGATGGCGCTGAGTATCGTCATCATCGGTGTCCTCGTTGCTCTCATCGCGATGAATCCAGAACAGAGCATCGTGATCGGAGGCAAGGTCATGTATGTTCTGACCCACACCTTCGGATCCATCACTCAGTTCATCGCCTTCGGTATCCTCATCTTCCTCATTGCTCTGGCTATGACCAAGTACGGCAATATCCGCTTCGGTAATGAGAAGCCACAGTTCAAGACAAAGAGCTGGGTCGCCATGATGTTCTTCACAGGACTGGGCGCAGGTACGGTTTACTGGGCATTCCTGGAGTGGGGATATCACTACACTGCAGCACCGCAACTGGAAGGAGCTGCTGTTACCGGAGACTATGCATATGAACTTTCAACAGCGTATGTCTTCTACGACTGGGGTCCGATCGCATGGGCAATGTTCTGCATCTTCGTGCTCCCATTCGCTTATCACTACCACATCAAGAAGGACGGAGAATTGAGACTGTCCGCTCTTTGTAAGTACACTCTGGGCGAAAAGGCGGCCAATGGCTGGATCGGTTCCGTTGTCAACTTCCTGTTCGTCTTCGCTGCTGTCGGCTCCATCTGCATCTCCGCAGGTACTTCCGCCAGCACCATCGCAGAAGCGATCGCAGATCTGTTCCACATCAATGCCACCTTCGGCCTGATGGTCGGCATCCTGATCGGTACGGCCCTCATCTACTCTGTCAGTTCTTTGGTAGGTATCGAAAAAGGTATGCGTAAGATCAGTGACTGGAACGTCTACTTCTGCTTCGCACTGCTCATCTTCATCCTGATCGCCGGTCACACCCAGTTCATCATCGACGGTGTCGTCAACGGCCTGGGTATCCTGGGATCCGAGTTCACCAGAATGACGCTGTTCACGGACCCTGCAGCACAGACTAGCTATCCTCAGGATTGGACAGTATTCTACATCGTTTACTGGCTGGTATTCGGACCATTCACCGGACTGTTCGTAGCGAAGATCTCCAAGGGCAGGACCATTCGTGAGATCGTCCTGAACATGCTGGTAACAGGAAGTGCCGGATGTATCGTCTTCTTCGGAATCGTAACTGGATTCCAGCAGGGCCTCCGTATGGACGGACTCCTCGATGTACCGCAGATGCTCATCGATGGACAGGGACCTCAGATCGCGACAGCTACATTGAACGCATTGCCATTCAGTAAGTTCGCTATCATCCTGTACCTGGTCGTCATCATCCTGTTCCTGGCAACGACTCTGGATGCGACAAGTTTCACTCTGTCCTCCACGATCACCAGAAACCTGGGTGTCGACAAAGAACCGGGCAAGCTGATGAAGGGCGCATGGTGCCTGATCCTGGTCGCACTGCCGATCGTCATCTCCTACATCGGAACAGACATCGGAACACTGAAGGCCGTCGTACTTGCAACAGGATTGCCACTGATCATCATCATGTTCATTATCAACCACGGATTCCTCAAGAATATGTTTGAAGACTTCGGCGGAATGACAAAGGAAGAGATCGTCGCAGCCTGCGCGATTGTTGAGGAAGAAGAAGTACCTGAGCTGGATGAGCCGGGACCTGAAGAGGGCACGGCATCAGAAGGCCTGGAATAATACAACGGTACCTTCAACATAATGTTAATACCAACCCGAAAGGCGGCGCATTATGCGCCGTCTATTCGGCTGTTTCAGAGGGTGTTGCAGGTCATTAAACAAATATTCTATAATAACTCTACAGAGACCCTTTGCGAACAAAAGGAGAGCTGACATGCTGTATGAGAATTTTGATTTTGATGAATTCACGAAACTGGCAGATGCCATATACGATGAGATCTGTATCTGGGATGCTGACATGCGTGTCGTCTATATAAACGACGCATGCTACAGACATTACGGTCTTGCTCCGGACTACTTCATAGGCAAGACGGTAGAAGAGCTGATGGAACGGGAAAAACTCTGGTATCCTACGGATGTATATGCGACTCTGGACAACAAGAAGCCTAGCATACAGAGGCAAAGAACGTTTTTGGGGTTCGATATCACGACGATCTCCGTACCGATCTTTGACTCTTTTAATAACGTGAAATACATCGTTCAGTCCTGCAGAGAAGATGAGAAAAACCTCTTCGCAGAGCTGGCACCGCTGCATATGAAAAACCAGCCGGAAGAAGGGCACAGCAGAAATGTACTGGTGTATAAGAGCCCGGCCATGCAGGAAGTCGTGGATCAGGCTGATACCGTTGCAAAAACAAAGGCGTCGGTGCTCATTCTCGGAGAGACGGGAACAGGCAAGACGCTTCTGGCCCGTCACATCCATGAGTTCAGTGACAGAGCCGACAAGCCGTTTATCAATGTCAACATGGCCAGCCTCAACCCGAACCTCATAGAAAGTGAGTTCTTCGGATATGAGAAGGGAGCATTCACCGGAGCACGGGCGGGAGGCAAGAAAGGTCTTCTCGAGGCTGCAAACGGTGGTACTTTGTTCCTGGACGAGATCGGTGATTTCCCGACGGATCTTCAGGCGAAATTCCTCAGCGTGCTCCAGGACGAGGAGTTCGTACCGGTAGGCGGATCGGAGCCGATCAAATTGGACATACGCATCATCAGCGCAACAAACTGCGACATCGGAAACATGGTAGAGGCAGGCAAATTCAGGATGGATATGTATCACAGACTGAATACCATCGAGATCACCATGCCGCCACTCAGGAAGAGACCGGAAGACATTCCGATCATGACATCCTATTACCTCAAAGCTTTCAACGAAAAGTATGAGAGGCATGTAGAAGTCTGCAAGGAAGTGCTTCAGCTTTTCAGATCCTACAAGTGGCCGGGGAATATAAGGGAACTCTCAAACGTGATCGAGAGGGGCGTCATCACCTCAAAGGACGGTCTGATCAGAACGAAAGATCTGCCGGAATGCTTCTTCTCCGTAGACAATCTGAAAAGGCCGGCAGACACACCGTCTGAGGAAGCGGCTCCGGATCTGGAACTCGGATTCGACCGTCTGATGGAAGATTACGAAGGCAAGATCATAAGAGCTGCCTATGAAGAAAACCCGAGCAGCCGCAGACTTGCAGAAGCCCTGGGCATAAGCCAGACCAAAGCATCGAAACTCATACGAAAATATATATAAACAAACAGGCTGTGATAGGCATTTGCTATCACAGCCTTTCCCTCCAAAGGATCGGTGACGAGGACTAAGCCCCGTCTCCGTTTTGTTTCTCCATCTCTTCCTCTTCCAGCTTCCGGTATGCGACTTTACCTACAAGCGTGGTCGGAAGCTCATCTCTGAACTCGATATCGTACGGCATCGCATATTTTGCGATGTTCTTTCTGGCGTAATCCATGAGTTCCTTCTTCGTTGCTTCGTTTGCAGGAACACCGTCCTTCAGCATCACGAAGGCCTTCACTTTGTGCATCTTGTAGCTGTCAGGAACGCCGATGATGCAGCTCATATGCACCTTCTCGTGGGCATCGAAGACGTTTTCCAGCTGTGCAGGATATACGTTGTATCCGGATGAAATGATCATCCTTTTGATACGGCCCTTGAAATATATGAAGCCTGCGTCATCCATGACGCCCAGGTCTCCCGTGTATACCCATGAGAGCCCGTCGCTGTGCTTTCGGATCGTGTCTGCCGTTTCTTCAGGCATATCCAGATATCCCTTCATGACGGTAGGTCCTGCGATCAGGATCTCCCCTTCCTCGCCGTAAGGGACCTCTTCTTCCGTTCCCGGACGCACGATTTTGTAGTACATATCAGGGAAAGGAATGCCGATGCTTCCCTCACGGTTCTGAGTCGGAGGTGTCAGGCATGATGCCGTGACGCACTCAGTGGTGCCGTAGCCCTCGCGGATCTGGATCGATGCATTGTGCTTATAGAGGAACCTGTCGAATTTCTTTTTCAACTCGATGGATAAGGAATCTCCGCCCGAGAATACGCCCTTGAGGCAGGAAAGATCCGCCCGCTCCATGGATGGAAGCCGCAGCAGCGCCTCGTAGAGAGTCGGGACGCCGGCTATGAAATTGCACCTGTATTTGGTGATGAGCTTGGCATAACTTTTTGCAGTAAAACGCGGCACGAGCACGCACCGTCCGCCCTGAGAAAGCATGGTGTGGATGCATACGCCAAGGCCGAAACCGTGGAACAGCGGCATGGCAGCCAGCATCTTATCGCCGGCGCGGAACATCGGGTTCGCCGCCACCACCTGCTCTGAAAGCGCGTTGAAATTCATATTCGTCAGTACGATGCCCTTCGTTTTGCCGGTAGTACCGCCGGAATAGAGTATCACCGCCGGATCCTCTGCGCTGCGGGCAACGCGGTAGTCAGGAAAACTGGATTTACCAAGTTTGATGAACTGCTTCCATGAGATGATCGGAGCATCCTTTGGGATCGGCTCGATCTTTCGTCCTTCCGTCACCATGTATCCTGCTTTGATCGGCTTGCTGAGCTCGTCCCTTATGCGGGCGATGATGACGTTTCTGATCTGCGTCTTGCGGCGGATCGCCTCGATCTTGCCATAGAACTGATCCAAAGTGATTATGGTGGTGCTGTGGGAAATGCTCAGGTATTCTGCGATCTCGTTCTCCGCTGACAGCGGGTGGATCATATTCGCAACAGCGCCGACTCGGTTGATCGCATAAAGCATGTAGATGGCCTGCGGGCAGTTCGGCATGGCGATGGTGATCCTGTCATCTTCCCGTACACCGATGGTCCTGAGCGATCTGGCACAGTCATCGATGTTCTGTAGCAGCTGTCTGTACGTCGTGGATTTTCCCATGAAGTCAAATGCGATGTGGCTCGGGAATTTTTTCGCCACAGCAAGGACTTTCTCGTACATCGTCCCGTTGTTATAGACCAGCGTATCAGGAAGGTCTCCCCGGTGCGCCAGCCATGGTGTCTTCACGTTCTCCGGGATCGGGAACGTGGTGATGTTAGTTGTATCGTATATCATAAGTTCTCCTTGTGTCAGTCGATCCTGTTAAGAGTGCCACCCTCAAGAAAACTAGCAAAATTATCAGCGGTCCTGTCACAGATGCGCCGCCTGATATCCTTTGGTGTCCAGCAGTTGTGCGGTGTGATGATCGCCCGCGCATGCTTTGCAAGCGGATCATCCGGATGCGGTGGTTCATGGGTCAGGACATCTGCTGCGAACCACGAGATCTTGCCGCTGTCCAGCGCATCAAGCAAAGCCTTCTCGTCGATGAGTGCCCCGCGTGCTGTGTTGATGAGAACGGCGCCATCTTTCATTTTATCCAAAGTTTCCGCGTTTATGAAATGCTTCGTTTCTTCGTTTGCAGGCATGTGCAGAGTAACGATATCTGCGCAGAGGGCAGCATCCCCGTCTCTGCTGTAGATGAGTGTTTTCATACCCAAAGCTTCCGCGATGGAGGCTACGGCTTTGCCGATGTTACCGTATCCGAGGATGCCGAGAGTTTTTCCCGGAAGATAGGTGAGGGGCTCCTCGACGAGGCAGAAATCCTTCGCAGCTGCCCACTCCCCGGCGTGGACCATTTCGCTGTACTTGCCGATATGATTCGATGTCTCAAGGATAAGGGCTATGGTGTGCTGGGCCACTGCCTCGGTAGAATAGGCGGGAATGTTCGTGCAGGCGATGCCTCTCGCTTTCGCAGCCTCCACGTCTACGTTGTCGAATCCCGTTGCCAGAACTCCGATATATTTGAGGTCCGGCGCATTGTCCATGATCTCAGCAGATATATAGACCTTGCTGGTGAAGATCGCATGGGCATCCTTTGAACGCTCGATAGCCTCCTCTGGTGTAGATTCGTCGTAAGCAACGACCTCCCCCAGTTTCTCAAGACCATCCCAGGAAAGGTCATGCATCGCTATCGTTCCCTGATCTAAAATAACTAATTTCATATGTTGTTTCACTTCTTTCTGATTTGGTTCTGAATAAAATATAACATATACCTCCCGTTGACTTCTATAGTGTAAATGTAAAATCAAGGGAAGGGGTGTGTTCCAAGATCATATATAAACAAAAGACACCCTGACGGATGTCTTCTGTTTATGGTGCGCC
>CAMNNV010000032.1 GCA_946546075.1 uncultured Bacillota bacterium
GCACGAACCCCGCCGGGATCACCCACCATCTTCTTTTTATCCATGATTTGCCGTTACCCTTGCCTGCCATTCGACACCTGCCTTTGTTTGATGTTTGTCTTAAGATGTCTGTTTCTTGATATCTGTCTTCCGATGTCTGTCTACATGGATTATACTACCTATCTGGGCATAATTGAAACACTGTTTATATTTATGTAGTGTCCAGCGATTAAGGTTGTAATGAGGTGGATACCTTATGTTGCTGATTCCAAGGGCTCTGGTAATTTAGGTATCCAGAAGAATGCGAAAACAGCGCCAGCTGTACATTCCAGCATCCGACGCTGTAAAGCAGGTCATCTTCCAATAATATAACATTGACCTTTTCTTCCAATAATGCTAAACTTTTAATTGTTCGTGGGGCATTGGCGCAGCTGGGAGCGCGCATGACTGGCAGTCATGAGGTCAGGGGTTCGAACCCCCTATGCTCCACCATTATGAAAACGAGACATCCAATGGGTGTCTCGTTTTCATAATGGTAGGGTCTGGGTTCGAAGCCCGTAGGGGTGAGATGACCCCGTTCGAGACCTATCCCGGCGAGCGGCAAGCTGGCTGCGCAGCCGGAGCCGCGGAAGGTCCGATGTCATGGATGCCCAAGAATGCAAGCGTAGCGAAGCATGATTGGATGCATCCTACGAGTTACGTACCTAGTCTTGTGATTGACGAGCGTCAGCGAAGTCAGAACAATGGCAGGTGCTATGCAAAGGCTGCCCGCGAGAACCGAGCGGCTTGCAGCCGACTGCTATGCTCCACAAACGAGGATCCGTTCGGATCCTCGTCTCCGATCATGACCAACAGTCCCTCTGCCCCAAATTGCATGTTCCAAGTCGATTATGGGCAGTCAGCTGCCCCAAATCAATATATCCATTGCATTTTGGGGCACGCATTCTTCAGCAGGTGCCCATTATTGCAGAAAGCCATGCTGTTTGGGGCGCAGGTCGCATGAGCGAGGGCGTGATTTTGCCCATTTTCTAATGAAAGCTTGTCAAACGGGGCACTCAGCTGCCCATTTTCGCTAAGAAATCTTCAATTCGGGGCACGCCATCAAACGGCACAACTTCGCCCGTTGCCTACAGACACCGGCAATTCCGACTGTGACTCCCCCGCGATCCTGTGATATAATCTCTTTCATGCAGACGAACCAGATCCAACAGAAATATCTCAAAAAAACAGGGCTTATCGCCCTGATCACAATTCTCGGTATGACACCGCCTCTGTCGACGGACATGTATATGCCGTCGCTGCCGAAGATGGCGGCGTATTTTCATGCGCCCGCAGCACTGGTCAACCTGACCATGGTCCTGTTCTTCATTTCCATGGCTTTGGGGATGCTGATTTTCGGGCCCCTCAGCGATAGAAACGGCCGCAAGAAGATCCTCATTCTCTCGCTGGTTCTGTATATGATCTCAAGTGCAGGCTGCGCTGTGACCACCAGCGTCTACCTGCTGATTTTTATGCGCGTCATCCAGGGACTGGGTGCCGGCGGCATGGTCTCGCTTTCCATCGCGATCATCAAAGACTCCTTCGACGGACAGACGAGGGCGACGGCTCTGGCCGTTGTGCAAAGCATGTCCGTCATCGCACCGATCGCGGCGCCGGTCATCGGCGCACTGATTATCCAAGTCTCCACCTGGCGCATGGTATTTCTCGTGCTCGCTGCGATCTCCGCGGTCTGTCTCATCGCGACGTTCTTTTTTGAAGAATCGATCCACGAAGATGAGATCAACGAGGGCAGCGTGATCGACTCCATAAAGCGCATCGGCGTCATCGCCCGCAATGCGAATTTCACTGCGTTTCTGATCGCCGTATCGCTGTATTCCGCACCCTTCATGGCTTACCTTGCGGTGGCATCCTACGTGTATGAAGACCACTTCGGACTTTTGCCGACCACCTTCAGTATTTTCTTTGCCATCAACGCACTGAGTTCCGTCTTCGGACCGCTCATCTACATGAAGATCAACAGCAAGGTCTCCTCCAAAGGGACCATGTGGGTCCTGCTGTTTGCGGGCGCCGCTTCTGCCAACGCGATGCTTCTCTTCGGACACTTTTCACCTGTGGCGTTCCTCGCCACGATGATCCCGTTCAGCATCGTCAACAGCTACATGCGGCCGTTTTCCACGAACCTGCTTTTGGATCAGATCGACGGAGACACGGGATCCGCCTCCGCACTTCTGAACTTCACCCACACACTTTTGGGCAGCATCGGGATGTTCATCGGCTCGCTGCCGTGGCAGTCCTACATCAGCGGCATCGGCATGACGATGCTGGGCTTTATGGTGCTGACGCTGGCTGCCTGGTTCTATGTTCTCAGATCAAAAAAGGTCAACATGAAAGGCCTCTAATCTTTTTCCACCGGCAGATAGCAGATGGTCATTTCGAATTTGATGCCTCTTCTTCTGGACAGCGGCCACAGGCAATTGATGTAGGTCTCGATATCGCGGCCTGCAAGTTTTTCTCCTGCCTGGCGCGCCCCGTCCACCGTTCCGATCACCGGACTGCGGGCTCCCTGCGGCGTATAGATGATGCTTTCCTCGTAGCCGTAGATGACCCCTTTGCCCGCCGCATCGAACAGCGCTTCGTTGAACCGGTCAACCAGTTCATCGGTGTGCTTTCTCGTGATCTGGAAAATGAACTTGTTCAGTTCATCATCAAAACGAACTTTCTTGCCACGCTCCTCTGCATCCTTTTTCACGTACTGGAAGATCCCGCGAAACGCGTTGTTCAACTGGCTGTGAAGACCGGAGGCCACCACGTAGTCGCATTTCGTAAGCGCCGGATCGATCCGGTAATCTGCATTTGATGCATAGATCTTTTCCAGAAGTTCCTCCATGCGATCCAGCTCATCTCCTGCGATCTCCTCCATGCTGTCGCCCGGCACATCCGCCAGTTTTTCCATGATGGCAAGGAGCTGATCTGTATATTCTATGTAATCCTCATCGGTGATCCCGACGTAATCGGACGCCTCGAACCGGACACTCTCCGAAGGCTCCAGCCCGTAGCGGCGGAAGGCCTCTTCTACCGTTTCCTCCCGGTAATCGGAAAGGATGACGCTCCCTGCGTGCCCCGCGAGTTTCCCGAGATCCAGATCGTTGCATTTTCCCGCGCCCAGGATCAGAAGCGATGAGCCAGCTGCCGTGTGTTCCGTGATGAACCCCGTCAATTTTGCACGGTAATCTGCCCAGTCACCATATTCGTCGTCCCTCGACGACCTGCCCAGGAACCGCGAATAGATCTGCTGCGCCCTGGAGACAACCCCGCGCGTAGATGGTACGTCCACCCTGGCAACGATATGCCTCAGGCCACGATCCAGATATTTGTTCCACACAGGCCAGTCGTGTCTGCCCGGGCCTTCCTCATAATGGAACGCTGCCCCTTCTTCCCGCAAAAACTCTGCGAATTTCCGATTGGCATTGAGCAGATCATCCTCCGTCCCGCATGCCATGTAGATATACGGGATCTTCTTTCCCTCTTTCTTGAGTTTCCGATACTGTATACGCGGATCTTTCTCAGAGGACAGCAGTTGATCCGGATCTCCAAAAATATGCCGGGCCATCTCCAGCGGCAGGACATCTTCCACGCCCCCGCGCATGAGTTCCGCTATGGAGTCCATATGGATCGCGGAAGAAAGCGCGATGCAGTTCGCAAAGGTCTCCGGGAAGGCCAGTGCCACGTGGATGGCTCCGTAGCCGCCCATGGAAAGTCCGCCGATCATTGTGTTTTCCCGGGTCATCTCGATGCCGAAGGTATCCTGCAGATACTCCGGCAATTCTTTTCCTATATACGTGCAATAATTCCCTCCCGGGTATCCGTGATCCAGATAAAAAGTATTCCCGGTTGTCGGCATGAACACGTTCACATTATATTTGACGGCAAGTTTCTGTACCTCGCCCCAGTAGAGCCAGTCTGTATCCGTCCCGGTCAGCCCATGGAGCAGGATCAGATGCAGCGGTTCCCTTTCATAGCAGTCCGGATCCTGCGAATCCTCCATCCCGGAGTCATTCGGAAGCACAAACGAAACATTCGTGTGCTGCATGAGCGACTGTGCATAAAATTCCATTCTTCCCGTAGCCATGTATGATACCTTTCCTTCCTGTCTTATTCGTCTTTTTTCTCGTCTTTCTCAACAAACACCCAATCTGACTGGACCGGTGCCGGCGGCTACTTGAACTCGTAGGCCGGCTGCGGTCCCTGCGGATCCGCGGATGGCGTGACCTTCTTTTGGAAGAGCTCGCCCAGGCGTCCCTTTCTCGCTGCGAGGATGAGACATACGATGCCCAGAATGGCGTCTGCCATCACGGCCGGGATCGCTCCCTCTACACCGAATGTCGCGTCGTAGATCAGCGTCGTGCGGGCGTTGGCTGCGTCGAGACCGAACACCGATGCTTCGGAGATCAGCCCGCTGTTCGGCAGGCCGAAGAGGAAGTTTTGGGTGAAATTCCACGCCGTATGGATGCCCATCGGGACCCAGATGCTCCCCGTATACCACTTTGCGAGGGAGAAGCCGAGGCCGCAGATGACGATGTCCAGTATCGGCAGCACTCCTGCGCCGTCGTTAAAAATGTGCATGGCGCCGAAGAATGCTCCGTTCACCAGGATCGCCACCCACAGCGGGTAGTGCACGTTGATCCGCTCGTACATGAAGCCGCGGGTCCACATTTCCTCCGTTGAGCTCTGGATGAAGACGCAGACGAGGGCGAAAAAGTAGAACGGGATCTGTTCTATGCTGAAGTTCAGGAACAGCTTGATGTCGCCTGCGATGAGGGCGACGAGTATGCACCCGAAGTTCATGGCGAATCCGATGAGAAGTCCCTGGAGCAGATGCTTCAGCTTGTTGTTCGGACAGGACGGCAGCATGCTCCGCAGTATGAACTTGTTCCGCTTCGTGTATCCCATGTATAGGATGCCGCCGATGAATCCCGATATCGTTGCCAGGTAGTATTGCATGGTGAAACGGTTGGCATCGTGCATGTAGCCGATCTTTTCCATGAACCAGTCGAATGGTCCGCTTCCGGGATCGAAGAGCAGTTCCCCGGGGACCGAAAAGACGAGCATATACCAGAAAACCGTCATCAGGCAGATCCACAGGATCCTGTTTTTATAGTCGACTTTCTGTACGGTTTCGAGTTCTTTCGTTTCCATTTTTGAGTCTCCTTTTATGGTCGTATTATACCACAGCCCGGGCGCGCAGGCAGAGGATGTTGATAATGTGCAGACGCTGCCGGCGAGATCGCTGACACAGACGGTGAAGCACAGGCTGCTGCACTGGCAGAGAAATTCTAGACGTCATTCGAACATAACACAGACACGCATCATGGGATCGGCACTGCGCCGGTCCCATTTTTTTATTCTTCCCATCACCACACCGATCAAAACATGTACCACTGACAACATTTATATGTTACAATATCACCTGCAGGCGTGCGCCCGTAGCTCAGTCGGATAGAGTAGCACACTCCGAATGTGAAGGCCGGGGGTTCAAGTCCCCCCGGGCGCGCCATATATCAAATATCATTTATTTGACGCTTGCAGTTCAAAAGCAAGAAGGTATTGACAATGAAAAACAGACTGCGCAGCTATAAGGATGTAGCGATCGTTGGAATGGCTCTATTTTCCATGTTTTTCGGGGCAGGTAACCTGCTCTTTCCACCGAAACTCGGTACCGAGTGCGGAAGCGAATGGGGAATCGGGTTTATTTTTTATTTTGTGATAGATGTAGGCCTCGGGGTCCTTGCCGTATTCTCGATGGTGCAGCACGGCGGCGACACGGACCGCATCCTGGCACCCGTGGGCAGGAAAGCCTCGAAGTTTCTGATGATCATGATCATACTTTGCATAGGCCCGGGGATCGCCATTCCGCGAACGGCAGCCACCACCTACGAGATGGGCATCCTCCCCATCATGCAAAAAGAGCCCGGCACTGCCTCTCTGGCAGTTTTCAGCGTGCTCTTCTTCGCAGTCGTTCTGTTTCTTTCTATACGCCCGAGCAAAGTCGTCGATATACTCGGTAAATTCCTGACGCCGGTTCTTCTGGCGTCTCTTGTGCTGCTCATCATTTGGGGCGTCGCTGCGCCTCTGGGCGAGCTTAGCGCACCTCTTACCGAGAGCCCTGTGGAGTCGGGCGTTCTGAACGGATATCAGACCCTCGATCTTCTCGCCGGCATCCTGTTCTCCATGATCCTGATCTCCTCCGTCCGCGACAGAGGATACGAAAGCATCACGGAGGGCAAACCGATCGTCATGTTCTCCGCCCTTCTGGCAGGCCTTCTTCTCTTTGTCGTCTACGCAGGACTGACATACCTGGGAGCTTCCTCCGGCGGCCAGTGGGCAGCGGATGCGCACCGGGACGTGCTGAGCAATGCCGTGCTGCTGGTGAACATCACGGAGGGTCTTCTCGGCGCATTCGGCAGGATCCTGCTGGCGATCGTCGTGACCTTCGCCTGCCTCACCACGGCCATCAGTCTGTCCGCCGCATCGGCAGACTTCTTCACCAAGGTCTTTGACAACAAAGTCTCCTACCGGACGCTGATCATCCTGGTCTGCGTCGTTTCCTGCGCCATCTGCAACCTGGGTCTGATGCGGATCATCGGCATCGCAGCACCGATCCTGATGGTGCTCTACCCGGTTGTCATCGTGCTGATCGTAGGGTCCTTTCTGCGGTTCTTCTACAAAGACATGCTGCCTCACACTTTCGCTGCAGCTGTCGCACTTCTGATGGGCATGCTGAGCATCACGAAGGACCTTCTGCCGGGCAGCAGTCTGGCTGCTTTTGATGCATCACTTCCTCTTGCCAGATTCGGATTCGAATGGCTGATCCCGGCCGTCATCGCCTTTGTGATCGGGATCGCTGTCTCGAAGATCCGTCAGTCGGGCAGGGCAGCCTGATCTCTATTTTCGCCCCATGAGGAGATCTTTTAATTCTTTATTTTCGGGAAGATCCGGGTCATCCCAGGTGTTCTCTCCTTCGGTGTAGCCGCTGGAGGCCACCTTCTGCCGGAGAGCCGCCTGCTCTTCTTCCTCGTCTTTGTGCTGGAACTGGGTGTTGTACAGTTCCGTATATACGCCGCCGGCATTCACAAGATCGTGATGCGTCCCGCGTTCTACGACACACCCGTCTTTGACCACCAGGATCTCGTCCGCCGCAAGTATCGTAGATAGGCGATGGGCGATCAATATGCTGGTGCGTTCCTTGATGATCGGCTCTATGGCCTCCTGTATCTTGCTTTCGGAGATGGAATCGAGAGCCGAAGTCGCCTCGTCAAATATGAGCAGCGTCGGGTCTTTGAGCAGCACCCGGGCAATGGATATTCTCTGTTTTTCTCCGCCGGAAAGCTTCAGCCCCCGGTTTCCTACCAAGGTGTCGAGCCCCGCTTCCTGGCTCGCTATGAAATCGTATATGTTCGCACGGCGGCAGGCATCCAGCATCTCCTCCTCCGTCGCATCCGGATCCGCATACAAAAGGTTCTCGCGTATCGACCCGTTGAAGAGATACGTTTCCTGCGAGACGACGCCTACGTGCTCTCTGAGATACGAAAGCGGCAGCTGGCGAACGTCCACCCCGTCAAAAGTCACGACGCCTTTTTGCGCATCGTACAGACGCGGTATGAGGTTGATGATCGTGCTCTTTCCGGAACCCGAAGGGCCCACGATGGCGATGCTCTTTCCCGCTTCAAGGGAGAACGTGACATCTTTGAGGGTCTGCCTTCCCGGCTCGTAGGAGAAATCCACGTGGGAGAAGCTCACCTCGCCTGTGGATGTCTGCGGCGTCACCGGTTTCTCCGGGTCTTTTATCTCCACCGGCATATCGAAATAATCGAACACGCGCGAGAACAGCGCCATGGATCGCATCCAGTCCACCTGGATGTTCAGCAGGCTGTTCACCGGCATATACGTCTTGCCCAGAAGCGCCACCAGCACCGTGATGTCTCCCACCGTCAGGTCGCTGTCGTAGCGCATCATCAGGATGCCGCCGGCCAGATACAGCAGCATCGGACCGATGCTCGTGAAGGTCCGGAGGATCATGAAAAACCACCGCCCGGCCATGCGCTCTTTGATGTTGAGTTTCATCATCCGGGCGTTGACTTCTTCGTAGCGCCGGTACTCCTGTTCTTCCTTGCCGAAGAGTTTCACCAGCAGCTGGCCGCTGACAGAAAGCGTCTCGTTGAGGATGCCGTTCACCTGGTCGTTGGCCGCCTGGGCTTCGTTCGTCAGGCTCCAGCGCACTTTACCGGCTCTTCGCGTCGGTATGATGAAGAGCGGGATGACGCATATGCCCAGCAGTGCCATGATCCAGTTTTTCTGGAACATCGCAGCCAGGGCAAAGGCCAGTGTGATGGTGTTGGAAAGGATGCTTTTGAATGTATCTGTGATGACGGACTGGACGCCGTCGATGTCGCTGGTCATGCGGGTGATGATGTCTCCCTGATTGTTCGTGGTGAAGAATCTCTGGGACATCCGCTCCAGGTGGCGGAACATCTGGTTCCGCATGTCAAAAGTGATGTGCTGGGCGATCCAAATGTTGATGTAGCTTTCGGCCACGCCGATGAGGTTTGCCGCCAGGGTCACGGCAAAGGACAGCACGATATAAAAGATGAGCATCTCCATGTTTCTTCCGATGAGGCCGTCGTCTATGATCTTACCTGTGAGTATGGAAGGCAGCAGCCCGAATATGGAGGATACGGCGATGCAGACGATCACGAGTATGAACTGTTTCCAATATGGTTTGAGGTACGAAAAGACGCGCGTTACCAAAGCTTTCGTGATTTTCGGCTGCGCTTTTTTCTCTTCTTCCGTCATGTAGTGGCCTCCCGGGCCGCCCATTCTTCTTCCGTGACCTTGCATACGTGCGCCTCCCTGTTATTGGTTTCGTATGTTGTGCTGTTTCGTAGAATAGTTATTCTACACTACAATAGTATAGCACATAGTTCTTCTCGGCGCATTTGTCCGGGATATGTACTGTATTTGGATATATTTTGGATAGATATTGATAGTATGGATGATTTGTGGTATGATTTATCATAGCAAATGGAGAGGATGTGATGTTTATGATGACTCCTGAGCAGATGCGGAAGCGCAAGCAGGAGCTGGGATATAGTTACGAGAAGATCGCCGAACTTACAGGTGTCCCTGTAGGGACCGTGCAGAAGGTGCTTTCCGGGATCACCAAGACCCCGAGGCATGAGACCCTCAAGGCACTGGAGGCTGCATTCCCTGTGACCCGGTTGCAGTATCAATATGATACTACAGAAGGCAGCTCTATGGTCCGGGAATCCGAATTTGCTTATGATGCAGGTGACGCCCCTAAGAAAGATGGCGAATACACGTTAGAAGATTACTATGCCATTCCGGACGAACGAAGAGTGGAACTCATCGACGGAGTTATTTACGACATGGCTTCGCCGACAACGATCCATCAGATGATAAGTGCCGAGCTTGCTCACATACTGCGAAACGAAGTCGTCCGCCGCGGAGCCTCCTGCATTGTGTTCGCTGCGCCATCGGATGTGCAGCTGGACTGTGACCTCAAGACGATGCTCCAGCCCGATGTATTCGTCGTGTGTGACCGCAGCAAGATCATCCGTCGCAACATTTATGGGGCCCCGGATTTCATCATCGAGATCCTCTCTGCTTCCACCAGGAAGAAGGATATGAATCTCAAGGCTTATAAATACGAGAATGCCGGTGTCAGGGAGTACTGGATCATCGATCCCGACGACAAGAAGGTGCTGGTATACGATTTCGAGCACGGCAAGATGCCTGTGATATACGGGTTTGAAGACAAGATCCCTGTTATGTGCTTCGGGGATGGATTCTGCGTGGATTTCAATGAAATATATAACTATATAAGTTTTCTGTATGAGGACGAGGAGTAATGGAACAGCTGAAGAATCTATTCATACAAGTGATCAAATACGAATCCACGGCGATGATCTGCGGCGCCATCGACTATGGACTTCTGATACTACTCATCGAAGTCTTCCATGTCCACTATCTTCTGGCATCCATCATCTCGCTGCTATGCGCTATGATCGTCCAGTACATCCTGAACGTGCGCTTCGTATTC
>CAMNNV010000033.1 GCA_946546075.1 uncultured Bacillota bacterium
CGGAGAGCAGATCAAGGAATGGTGTTTCGACGGAGACGAAGATACCCTCAAGGAGACACACGTTACGCAGCCGACGATCTACACGACTACAATGGCGGCTTACGAAGCACTGCTGGCAGAACTGAAAGCAGCAGGACTGGAAGAGAAACTGGAAGTCGTCGCACTGGCAGGCTTCAGTCTCGGCGAGTACTCCGCACTGACAGCAGCAGGCTCCATCGATGAGTATGCAAAGGGTATCGAGATCGTCACGAAGCGCGGTCTTCTCATGAAAGAGGCAGGTCAGGACGCAGAGGGCAACAACATGGGAGCCATGGCAGCAGGCCTCGGCAAGAGAGACAAGATCCTGGAGCTGGTAGAGCAGGCTAGAGAAGGCGGCATCCTCGAGGGCGTCAACTTCAACTCGCCGAAGCAGACCGTAGTAGCAGGCGACAAGGAAGCCATCGGCAGATTCGTCGAGCTGGCAAAGGCAAACAAGGTCGTTGCCATCCCGCTCAGCGTAAGCACAGCGTTCCACAGCCCGATGATGGTACCTGCAGCTGAGAAGCTCAAGGACGTACTGAAGGCAGCAGACCTGAAGGCACCGAACCAGACAGTATACTCCGATGTCACAAGCGACGACATCATGAAGGACTGCACAGGAGATCCCGGCGACCACCTGGTAGAGATGCTTTCCAGACAGGCAAAGAGCCCTGTTTACTGGGAAGAGATCCTGAACAGATTCGCAGATAACGGCGTAGAAGCCATCGTAGAAGTGGGCCCTGGCCACACTCTTACAGGACTTACGAAGAAGACACTCAAGGGAGTAGCAGCACTCAACGTAGAGAGCGTCGATTCCCTGAAGTTGGCAGTAGAGAAGTTAAAGGAACTGGCAGAGTAAGATAGGAAACAGGTGAAGATATGTTAAAAGGAAAAACAGCCGTCATCACAGGCGGAGTAAGAGGAATCGGCAAAGCCATCGCAGAGACTTTCTGCAAGAACGGTGCAAACGTAGTGATCGTTGATATCGCATCACCGGAAGCATTCACAGAAACAGAAGAAGAACTCAAGGCTTACGGCACGAGAGTCGTGACAGTAAACAGCGACATCACGAACCCGAAGACAGCAGTAGGCATCGCAGAACTCATCAAGGACGAGTTCGATAAGAAGGTTGATATCCTGGTAAACAACGCAGGTATCACAAACGACAAGCTCATCATGAAGATGACACCGGAAGACTTTACGAAGGTCATCGACGTGAACCTGAACGGCGCATTTTACATGGTCAAGGAACTGTCTGCTCTCATGGTAAAACAGAGAAGCGGCTCCATCATCAACATGGCTTCCGTATCAGGACAGAAGGGCAACCCTGCACAGGTCAACTACAGTGCATCCAAGGCAGGCATCATCGGCATGACGCTCAGTACAGCGAAAGAACTGGGAAGAAGAGGCATCCGTTCCAATGCTATCGCACCTGGATTCGTACAGACAAAAATGACAGATGCTCTCACCGACGCACAGAAGGAAGCAGCAGCTGCACAGATCAGCATGAAGAGACTCGGACAGCCTCAGGACATCGCGAACGTAGCACTTTTCCTGGCATCAGACCTGAGTTCATACGTTACAGGACAGGTCATCGGTGTTGACGGCGGCATCATAATGTAGCAAATAAGGAGTAGAAATATGGCAAATAGAGTAGTAATAACGGGTATCGGCGTCGTTTCGCCGGTAGGTAACAATGTTGCAGATATGTGGGATTCCATCAAGGCCGGACGCCACGGGATCGGTGTCGTAACGAGATTCGACATCGAAGGCTCCAAGGCTAAGATGGCTGCAGAAGTCAAGGATTACGACTTCGGCGACAAGAGAGCTGCCAAGAGACTGGACAGATCAAACCAGATGGCAATGACAGCTGCAAGAGAAGCATACCATGACGCAGGTCTCGTATGCGGCAAAGAAGACGATCCTGCAGACTACAACGTAGATCCGAACAGATTCGGAGTATACGGAAGCACAGGCATCGGCGGCGTCACCACTTTTGAAGGTGAAGTAACGAAGTGCGTGACGAAGGGCAACCTCAACAGAGGTTCCGCAATGCTGGTACCGATGATGATGCCGAATGCAGTAGCAGGAAACATCTCCATGGACCTCAACGCGAAGGGACCTAGCTTCTGCGTATCATCCGCATGCGCTACAGGAACACATGCCATCGGCGAAGCTTTCCGCAACATCAAGTTCGGATACAGCGATGTCATCATGGCAGGCTCAACAGAGTCCGTTCTTTCACCTGTCGCTTACTCAGGATTCGCCAACATGACAGCAATGTCATCCTCAGAGGATCCTGACAGAGCATCCATCCCGTTCGATAAGGACAGAAACGGATTCGTTCTGGGCGAGGGCGCAGGCTTCGTCGTTCTCGAGGAGCTGGAGCACGCGAAGAACAGAGGCGCAAAGATCTACGGTGAAGTCGTAGGCTACGGCGCTTCCTCCGACGCTTACCACATCACAATGCCGGAACCGGAAGGCGAAGGCGCTGCAAGATGCATGAGCCTGGCACTGGAAGAAGCAGGCATCGAGCCTGACAAGATCAGCTACATCAACGCTCACGGCACGAGCACACCGTACAACGATAAATTCGAGACGGCAGCAGTCAAGAAAGTTTTCGGAGACGACACGAAGGTTCCGATGAGTTCCACAAAGAGCATGACGGGTCACCTTCTGGGCGGCGCCGGCGGACTGGAAGCAGTCATCTGCGCGAAGGCCATCGAAGAGGGATTCATCCCGCCTACAGTAGGACTTCAGAACCCTGATCCTGAACTGGATCTGGACTACGTACCAAACGTAGGAAGAGATGCTGATCTGGAATATGTCATGTCCAACTCCCTGGGATTCGGCGGACATAACGGATCACTCATCATCAGGAAATACGAAGACTAAGTAATATCATAAGGAGGAGAACATGCTTCTTAACAAAGATCAGATCAAAGAAATCATCCCTCACAGAGAACCCTTCATTCTCGTCGACGAAGTAGAGGAAATGGTTCCGGGCGAATCCATCATCGCGAAGAAATACGTCAGAGAAGACGAATACTATTTCCAGGGACACTTCCCGGGAAATCCGATCATGCCGGGCGTGCTGCAGGTTGAATCCCTGGCACAGGCAGGAGCCGTCGCCGTGCTGAGCATGCCGGAGCACAAAGGCAAACTCGCAGTCTTTGCAGCGATCAAGAACGCGAAGTTCAAGAGGATCGTAAGACCTGGCGATGTGCTGACGTTAAGCGTCAAACTGGAGAGACTCCGCTCATCATCCGGAACAGGCATCTGCGAAGCTACAGTAGATGGCGAACTGGCATGCAAGTGCGAGATCATGTTCGCTTTTGCACCGCAGGAAAAATAAAAGGCCATAAGAACGGAGGCCATAATATTGGATAAGGATATAAGGGAAATAAACAACATATTAGTAAATATTTTCAACCTTGTCGAGAAATTAGAAGAGGAATCCATACAGGGTTCCTCTTTCGAAAATGTGTCAATAACAGAGGTCCACACCCTCAAAGCCATCGGCGGCGGACGGCCGAAGACCATGACCCACGTGGCCAACGTGCTGGGCATCAGCGTCAGCACCCTCACCACGGCCATAGGTAAGCTGGTGAAAAAGGACTTGGTGGTCCGGTCCAAGGACGCCGTGGACAAAAGGATCGTACGCATCGCTCTTACTCCAAAGGGTGAGCAGATCCTCTCCGCTCACGACGAGTTCCACAACGAGATGGTGTCAGAATCCGTCAAGGACCTCAGCTACAACGAGAAGCGAAAACTCCTGGACGTTCTGGGAGGTATCGACAGGTACCTCATGACGAAAGCCGCGGGCTACGAAAAACGCGGCGAGCTTGACATGTCTCCGGTCCAGATCGGCGTCCACACGCTGCCGGTCCCGATCGTGCAGGCGGGAATGAGCATCGGCGTGGCCGGCGAACGGCTGGCATCGGAAGTGGCCATCAATGGAGGCCTGGGACTCATCGCCCTCACGGACATCGGATTTCGCGAACCGGATTTCGCCGAGAATCCTTTGGAGGCCAACAAGCGGGTCATCCGAAAGCAGGTCTCGGGTGCCGTGAAGAGAGTCCGGGATGCCAAGGGCAAAGGGCTCGTGGGCGTCAACATCATGTGGAGCAAAGAGTTCGCGCCGGAGTACGTCAAAGCGGCGGTGGATTCGGGAGCACAGGTGGTCGTGACAAGTGCCGGTATGCCGGGCGATATCCCGAAATACTGCAGCGACAAGAAGGTGGCCCTGATCCCGACGGTGTCCTCCAGGCGCGGAGTTGAGACCATAATAAGGTCCTGGACGAGAAGGTATAATAGGGTACCGGATGCATTCATACTGCAGCTTCCGACGGCGGCAGGACTTCTGGGCTTCCGGGAGGACCAGCTGGATTTTGCCATCCAGGACAGGAACATGACCATTGCCGAAGTCAAGGGCACGCTCAGCAGTCTCGAGAACTGCCCGCTCATCGTAGGTGGAGGCATATTCACGCGAAAGGACGCAGAACTCGTATACGGATGCGGCGCGGACGCTTTTCTTCTGGGAAGCCGGTTCGTTGCCACGCGGGAGTGCGATGCGCCGGATGAATACAAGAAACTTTTCATCGACTGCACTGCGGCAGACACGGTCATCGTCAGAAGCCCGATGAAGTCGGTGGTCCGGGTCATGAAGAACCGGTTTTCGGAGGAGCTGGTCGCAACGGGACGGCGCGACTACGACATTTTTAAGGCGGTGCGGGACGCCGTAAGCGGCGACCACGAAGGCGGCCTGATTTTCTGCGGGGAAGATCCCGGCAGGATCAAGAAAATCGAGCGGGTAAAGGATATTTTCAGAGAGTTCGTGAAGTAAGAGGGAAGAGATGCTGAACATTTATTACGGCAGCGAAAGTGTAGATAAAGAACGGTTCGTGTTCGAAAAGATCGCGGCGGAAGGCGGCAGGACGATCCTGATCGTGCCGGACCAGATGTCGGCTCAGACGGAGCGGAATGCCTTCCACTATCTCAAGCGCAAGGCACTGATGGATATCTCTGTGCTGGATTTCGACCGTCTGGGACTCAAGGCGGTCCAGGATGCGGCAAGAGCAGTGCCCCCTCTCATCGATAAATACGGAAGACATATGCTGCTTTCGGGGATCCTCAGGCAGGAAGACGAAGGGTCGGAACTCATGACCTACAGAGGCATGAGCGGCCGGTCCACCTTCGTCTCCATGATGAACAGCCTCATTTCGGAGATGAAGAGAAATGAAGTGGGCCCGGAGCAGCTTCGTGCTGTCTTGGATTCCCTCGACGACAGGAAGTTCCTGAAGCGGAAACTCACGGACATCGTGCACATATTCGAGGCCTATGAAGAGGCCATAAAGGACAAGTATCTGGACTCGGAGGACTACATCACTTTCTACGGCGATGCTATCCTGGAGGCGCCGATGATAAAGGGCGCGAAGGTCTGGATCTCCGGCTTCGACACCTTTACGCCAAAGAACATCCTGGTGATTTCAAGGCTGATCCGGACGGCGGATGCGGTGAACGTGGTGATGGACTACGAGGAGGGTTACGGTGGCACACCGGACGCGGCATTCCTCACGGACAATACCAGAAGCCAGCTCTTCTCCCTGACGGGATACGTGATAGCAAAGCTGGAAGAAGAAGCGGGTAAACTGGGCCACGAGTGCATCAGGATCCCGGTGACAGAGCCCCGGAAGGATACGATCTGGACGAAGGAAAAACCGTTTGACCGGGTGACCATGGCAGAAGCGGCGGACCTCTACGAGGAGGCAGAATGCGCCGCCACATACATACTGGACCTGACGAAACAGGGATACCGGTACCGGGATATGGCGGTGATCTGCAACGATATGCCGGGGCTCGGTGCGGTGCTGAGCAGGACCCTTCAGAAATGGGGGATCCCTGTTTTCATGGACAAAAAACGCACGGTGCTCCATCACCCTGCAGTGGGCTTTCTGATCGCCTTGATGGATCTGGCATCCGAGGGCTACAAGACCGATGCCGTCATGCGGCTGCTCAAGTCGGGCATCATAAGAACAGAGGAAGAAACAGAGGAAGTTCTGGAGAACTATCTATATAAATACAGAGTGCGGCCGGGAAGCTGGAAAAATGACTTCACGAGGGGCGCAGAGGAAGTAGGCGAAGAGACTCTGCGCAGCATCAATAAACTCCGTGAGGACATCGTCACCCTGACCGAAGAGGTGAAGGACCGCCTCGGCAGGAGAAACACGGCAGGCCAGAAGATCAAAGGCCTCTACGAATATCTTTCCGGCACATTCGGGATCGAGGACAGGCTCGAAGAAATCATGGAGCGCCAGCAGGCAGAGGGCATGGAGGATGCTGCATCCGAGACGGCCCAGAGCTGGAACGTGCTCTGCAGGATCTTCGATCAGCTGGTGGAAGTCACCGGCGAAAGACGCATCAGCAACAAAGAACTGAAGAAGCTCATGGTCAGCGGTCTGGAAGAGATCGAGATCGGCATCGTCCCGGCGGATACGGACAGCATCCTCATCGGGACCCTTCAGAGGACGAGGCTCAGCAGAAACAAAGTCCTCATGGTCATCGGGGCCAACGAAGGGGTGCTCCCGATGGAGAGCACCGAAGAGGGCATCCTCAGCGAAACAGAGCTGGAAGAACTGGAGAACATGGACCTCACCCTCGCAAAGACATCCGAGGTGATGCGAAAGGAAGAGGCCCTCGCCATATACCGAAATCTCACGGCGCCGTCAGAGCGCCTCTATATGAGCTGTGCCAGAGCGGGGATCACAGGCGACGACAGCAGGCCTTCCAGGATCTTCAGGATCCTGAAGAGCAAAGTCGCGGCGGAGGCGGAGAAACCGGACTTTCGCGAAGCACCGGGAAGATCCGGAGTCATGTCAGCCGTCAGTACACCTGCGGGAACTTTGGGACATCTGGCTCAGGCGATCCGGGACTACCGGGAGAGCGGCAGCCTGGATCCGGAGTGGTATCAGGTCATCGACTGGTACCTGGATCACGAGGACAGATCTTTCCGAGGTCTTGAAGCGGGACTTCTCTTTGACAATAAGGTGGAGAAGCTCGGACAGGACGTGGCAGAGGCCCTTTATATGGGAGATGCCAAGGAACTGGGAGTCAGCGTATCGCGGCTGGAGAAGTACAGTAGCTGCCCATTTGCCCATTTCATAAGCTACGGTATCCGGCCGGAGGATCTGGAGCCGAGGGAGATCGGTGCGAGAGAAACGGGCTCGATCTATCACGAGTGCCTGATGCTGTTCTCGCAGCAGCTGGCGCCGCCGGAAGGGGTGGCCATCGGAGATCCGGGCTCGCCTTGGATGGCCATGGACGATGCGAAATGCGAGACCATGATCCGGGACATCGTTTCCCGCCAGATGGACGAATACATGAAGGGCACCATCGAAAAGGGCGGCCTCGAAGAGTACCGAAAAGAGCGCATCATCAGCATCTGCACGAAGGTGGCCCAGTCCCTGGTGAGCCAGGTGGCCAAGGGACACATCAAGTCCATGGAATTCGAAAAATACTTCGGCAAGGGCTCCGACATACCGCCGGTCACGGTGCAGATCGGGGACCATACCATCCTGCTTCGAGGCATCATCGACAGGCTGGACGTGCTGGACACGCCGGAGGGCGATGCCGTGCGCATCGTGGACTACAAAACAGGAAACGACGTGATCAAAAAAGAATACTACGAAGCGGGCTACAAGCTGCAGCTCATGGTCTACATGAACGCAGCCATGGCAGCAAAGGAAGGTGCGGAGCCTGCAGGCGTATTCCATTTCCATATCAGCGAGCTGGATGACGCAGACGACCAGGGCAAGTCCCAGAAGGAATCGGCAGTTGTACGAAGGGACAGGCAGTACAGGCTGAAGGGCTTCGTCATCAACGAAGAAAACGTGATCCGGGCCATGGACGAGGATTTCGAAGTGGAATCCCAGGTCATCCCGGTGAAGATCGCAAAGGATGAGACGTTCAAGGCTGCAGCGAAGGGCAGACTCTTCACCAAGGAGGAGTTCACCGAGCTCTGCGAGGCAGTCGACACGCAGGTCCAAAGGATCTGCGGGGAGATCACCGATGGCGCGATCGATATCGCACCGCGAAGGGCTGACAAGAACAGCAGCGCGTGCACATTTTGCGATTACAGGAGCATATGCCTGTTCGACACAGGCTTCAAAGGGTGCAGGTACGTACCTGTATAATCAACTTGAAATTATAACGCTACGGCGTTATAATTTTTTTGAGAGGAAAACGAGATGGAGATGAATCAGAAGTTCAGAGAAAAAGTGAACAGTTCCGGTCTTACCATGTATACCCTTGCCAAGAGGACGGGTGTTCCCTATACCACCATAAATGAGCTGATGCATGGGAAGACGGATATCAATCAGTGCGCTGCGGCGAGCGTCTGGAAACTCAGTGAAGCGCTGGGCGCAGAGATGGGGGAGATCATGAACGATATCCGGTTCCTGGACGGTGTGAAGGGCAGGTATAAGGGAATCGATTACGTGTGGAAATCAGATGACAGCAGCCGGATCATCTTCGAATACGAAGGAGAGAAGGTTTCCCTGGATACGGGCAAGCTTTATGATATTCCATCCAGGGCAGAGTATTACAATACCATCGCAAGGTGGATGATCAAGGAATACATCGAGAATAAGGCATGGATGATCGAAGCGGACAGGATCGCGAAGAAGGTGGGTAGCAGATGAATGACAACTATATACTGATGCATAGGGATGTGCCATGTGCAGTCATCGCGATCGACCGGGACAACAGTGCCCTTCGGGAGGTCAAGATCATCCGAAAAGATATCGCTCCTTTTCTCGGCGGAGCCGATGAGCGGCGAATGAAGAAATGGTGGGAGCAGCGCGCCGTACCGGGATCGAGAAAAGATATCGCACGGATGCTGAAGAACGCCGGTTGTACAACGAACAGAGAGTACCTGGCTAAGAATCTGGCCCTGAGTCTGGAGGATACCTACTGGATCTGTCCGGTGGAGACCGAGCTTAGGTGGGAAGACGTGAATCTTTTTCACAACGAACCCGGAGACACAGAGGTGCTGTCCTTTCACAACGGATCTTCTTACGATCCGAATGCATCCCTCGGCGGTGAAATGGATAAATACTGGGATCTTGCAGGGGAGACTCCTGTGCTGGTCAAGAAGGCCTATGAGAATTTCGGTCAGCAGAGCATCAATGAGGCGTTTGCAAGCCTGATCCACAGGAAGCAGAAGGCTGATATCCCATATGCCGGTTACGAAGTGATGAGAGGAGAAGATAACGCTCTGATTGCAAGGTGCGCAGCATTTACAAGTGAGAACGTGGAGTTCGTGTCGGCATACGAAGTGATCCATTCGGCGAAGCGCAGGAAGGACAGGTCACAGGTGGATCATTACATCGATGTCTGTGAAGAACATGGTCTGTCCAGATCTGAGATGCAGCGCTATATGGACTACCTGATACTCAGCGATTTCGTCATTAGTAATACGGATGAACACCTTAGGAATTTCGGAGTGCTGCGAGATCCGAAGACGATGGAACTTCTGGGACCGGCACCGATTTTCGACTCCGGAAACAGCATGTTCTGGGATGTTTTGCGCGTGAAGCCTCTTGGGAAGAAAGAACTGATGGCAAGGAAGATCAATTCCATCAACACGAAAGAGGGACGGATGCTGGAGCACGTCAGAAACAGAGATGTGCTGGATCCGATGAATTTACCAGGACCCGCAGAAGTGGAGGAGTTATACGCCTCCTACGGACTGCCGGAAGAGAGGGCTGCGTTCATAGCCGGAAGCTATGCGTGTAAGCTTTCGATCTTCGACGAATACATCAGTGGGAAAGATATTTCGATATACAGATAGTGGAGGGTGACAGATGAGGATCGCAACGATACATTTGAATAACGAGGAAGTGGCCGGGATCGTCACCGGACGTGGCGTGATGCCGGTCCGCAGGATCAACGGCACCCTCGGGAGCAAGTGGGAAGAGCATGTCTTTGATCTGATCGAAACGGGGCAGCTGAAGGAACTGACGGAGTGGTACAACGGTGAGGGAAGAGATGCCTTAGAGGA
>CAMNNV010000034.1 GCA_946546075.1 uncultured Bacillota bacterium
GTGCTTTATCGCTTCCGGGATCTGATCCTCGTAGGTCGCCGCCGGGGTCCCCTGTCTTATGGAGTACAGGAAGGTGAAGGCCGAATCGTACTTCACCTGATCTACCAGGGAAAGGGTGTCTTCGAATTCTTCCTCCGTCTCCCCCGGGAATCCCACGATGATATCGGTGCTCATGGTGATATCCGGCACTTTAGCTCTCAGCCTCTCGACGAGAGAAAGGTAACCGTCCCTGTCGTACTTTCGGTTCATCCTCTTCAGGACGCTGCTGCTTCCCGACTGTACCGGAAGATGGATGTAGTTACAGAGCTTGTCGCAGTCTGCGAAGGCCTGTATCAGCTTATCTGAGAGGTCCTTCGGATGCGATGTCATGAACCGTATCCTCTCCAGACCATCGATCTCATTGAGCTGATAGATGAGATCGGTGAAATCCCACTGCTTCCCATCTGCATCGAGACCCTTATAGGAGTTGACGTTCTGTCCGAGAAGGGTCACTTCTCTCACATCATCTGCTACGAGATCCCGGATCTCTCTGATGATGTTCTCAGGCTGCCTGCTCTTTTCTCTTCCCCTTGTGTACGGCACGATGCAGTAGGTGCAGAAATTGTTGCAGCCGTACATGATGTTCACGAAGGACTTGTGCCGAAAGAGCCTTCTGGCCGGCAGGCCCTCGATGATATCGGACCTGTCTTCTAAGATCTCCACCGCCTTTACTTTCTCCCTCGTGACCTTTTTGAGAAGGTCCGGGAAGCTGTCGATGTTGTGGGTGCCGAAGATGATATCCACCCACGGATACTTGCTCTTCACCTGATCGATGATGTGCTGCTGCTGCATCATGCAGCCGCATACGCATGCCACGTATTCAGGGTTCTTCTCTTTGATCTTTTTCAGCTGCCCCAGCGTGCCGAAGAAGCGCTTGTCAGCGTTCTCTCTGACGCTGCAGGTGTTGATGATGGTGATGTCGGACTCCTCTTTTGTCAGGACAGGGACGCACCCTTCTTCCTGGAGCATCCCCGCGATGGTTTCGGAGTCATGCTCATTCATCTGACAGCCGAACGTTATGATGTTATATTTTCTTCCTTCTAATATTTCCATTCACTTATCAGCCCTGCTCGTGCTTCTTGTCTCTCTCCATGAGAAGTGAAACAGCAAGCTTGGCGTTGATCTCTCCTTTGATCGTTTTGTAAATCGTCTCTGTGATCGGCATCTCCACACCGACTCTATTTGCCAGCTCGTAGGCTGCATCTGTAGTGTACATGCCTTCGACTACCATGCCGACTTTCTTTGTTGCTTCTTCAGGATCCATGCCCTCTCCGATCATGATGCCGCAGCGTCTGTTTCTGGAGTGCATACTTGTGCATGTTACGATGAGGTCGCCCACGCCGGTAAGTCCTGCGAATGTCTCAGGCTTAGCACCAAGCTTGAGGCCCAGTCTTGTGATCTCCGCGAGACCTCTCGTCATGAGAGCAGCCTTGGCGTTGTCGCCGAATCCCATACCGTCAGATATTCCGGCTCCCAGGGCGATGATGTTCTTTAATGCTCCGCCCAGCTCGACGCCTACGATATCCTCCGTCGTGTAGACTCTGAATCTGTCTGACATGAACAGATCCTGGACTCTTTCTGCCATATCCAGATTGATGGATGCAGCAGCTACCGTAGTCGGCTGGCGCAGGCCAACTTCCTCAGCATGGGAAGGTCCTGAGAGCACGACGTATCGGTTCAGGTCGATCACATCGGAAGCGATCTCTGACATTCTCTTGAGGGAATGTCTTTCGATACCCTTTGCAACGTTGATGATGACGGCATCTTCTCTGATATGAGCAAGAGCAGTCTCGAGTGCATTTCTAAAATGCTGTGCAGGTGCTGAGAAAAGAACGAAGTCTGCACCATCCAGTGCTTCTGCCTCATCCATGACCATCCTGATGTTCTCAGGAAGTTTGACTCCCGGCAGATAGTCGACGTTCTCATGATTGTCAGCCATTCTCTGAAGATGTGCCTTGTCGATATCCCAGATGTAGACATCCTCACCATTACCTGCAAGTACTGTGGCAAGCGCTGTTCCCCAGCTTCCTGCTCCTATCACTGCTACTTTGCTCATTTCTCGTCCTCCTGATTTTTACTATTTTTGTCTAATATACTCAGTTTCGGTTCTTCTCCGTGGATCATACGGATGATATTCGCTTTGTGTTTGAAAATCATGATCGCTGCTATGACGATCGCGATATATACGAAGTCCGGCTCTCTGAAAATGCATACTACCGGCAGCAGTACGAGGCCTGCGATGGAGCCTGCGGACATGCGCTTGGATATCAGTGTCACCACAGCTACGATGCCCAGCTCGATCAGCGCCAGAACCGGGTTCAGGGCCAGAAGCGCACCAAAGGATGTGGCGATGCCCTTTCCTCCCTGGAACTTCAACAGCACCGGCCAAACATGTCCCAGCATCACGAAAAGCACGCAGTACATGGCTCCCGTGTGTCCTGCAAGGAGCATCCCGATCACGACGGACACGACACCTTTTAATATGTCGATGACCAAAGTGATGACGGCGGCTTTTTTGCCCAGTACTCTGAGGGCGTTCGTGGTGCCGGCGTTACCGCTTCCTTCCTTCTTGATGTCGATGCCGTGGGCTCTCGCAAGAAGTGTGGAAGGCGATATGTTACCTATGAAATACGCGATGATACACGCGATCACTATTTTAGATGTCATCCTTGTCCCCCTTCTCTCTGAAGACGAACTTCAGTGACGTTCCTTCGAAGCCGAAGCTCTCTCTGATCTTGTTCTCCAGATACCTTGCGTAGGAGAAGTGCATCAGCGCTCTCTTGTTCACCTGGAAGGAGAAGAGAGGCGGATTGACTCCCACCTGTGTCACGTAGTAGATCTTGAGTCTCTTGCCCTTGTCCGATGGCGGCTGCTTCATCATGGTGGCGTCTGTGATCAGGCTGTTGAGCTGGCCCGTCGGCACTCTCATAGCTCTGTTGGCCGCTACCATTCTGGCTGTATCGATGACCTTGCTGACTCTCTGTCCTGTCAGGGCCGAGATGAAGATCACCGGTGCATAGGACATGAAGGTGAGTTCTGACTCCACCTCCAGTTTGAAGTCACGCATGGTGTTGGTCTCTTTTTCGATGGCATCCCACTTGTTCACCACGATCACGAGACCTTTGCCCGCTTCATGGGCCACCCCTGCGATCTTCTTGTCCTGCTCTGTGACACCCTCCTGGGCGTCGATCATGAGGAGGCACACGTCGCATCGCTCGATGGCCGCGATGGCTCTTACTACGCTGTATTTTTCGATATCCTCGTTTACTTTGCTCTTCCTTCGGATGCCGGCCGTATCGATGAGGAGATACTTCTCTCCGTCCTTTTCAAAAGGTGTGTCGATGGAGTCTCTCGTGGTGCCCGCGATCGGCGATACGATGACGCGGTTCTCTCCGAGGAGCCGGTTGATCAGCGAGGATTTGCCCACGTTCGGCTTGCCGATGACGGCGATCTTGATATCGTCCTCTTCCTCCGTTCCTGCGCCTTCCGGGAAGCTCTCCACGATCCTGTCGAGAAGATCTCCCAGGTTGAGCATGTTGACGGAAGAGATGGCGATGGGCTCTCCCAGGCCCAGCTCGTAGAAATCATAGAAGTCGTCCGGAAGTCCCGGCTTGTCCACCTTGTTCACGCACAGGACCACTTCCTTGCCTGTCTTGTAGAGCATCTCTCCGACTTCCCTGTCCGCTGCCGTCAGGCCGTCCTTACCGTCCACCATGAAGAGGATGACGTCCGCCATGTCCATGGCGATCTGAGCCTGCTCTCTCATCTGGGACAGAATGATATCCTGGCTGTCCGGCTCGATGCCGCCGGTGTCGATCAGGGCGAAATGGATGCCCCTCCACTCAGCTTCAGCGTAGATCCTGTCTCTCGTGACACCGGGAGTGTCCTCTACGATGGCCACTCTCCTGCCCACTACCTTATTAAAAAATGTCGATTTGCCTACGTTCGGTCTGCCGACTACGGCTACTATTGGTTTACTCATCAAAAATCCCTTCTGCGAATTCTCTCGGGTCAAATTCCTTGAGATCGTCGATTCCTTCGCCTACGCCGATGAACTTCACCGGCATATCATATTCGTCCGCGATGGTGATCACGATGCCACCCTTTGCGGTACCGTCCAGCTTCGTGAGGATGATGCCCGTGATGTCGGCCACTTCCCCGAACTCTTTGACCTGTGAGACGGCGTTCTTGCCCGTCGTGGCATCCAGCACCAGCAGGTTCTCTCTGGCAGCCTCCGGCCACTCTCTCGTGATGACTTTGTTCATCTTGTTCAGCTCGTCCATGAGGTTCTTCTTGTTCTGGAGCCTTCCTGCGGTGTCGCAGATGAGCACGTCCATGTTCTTTGCACGGGCGCTCTGGATCGCATCGTATATTACCGATGCGGGATCTGCACCTTCCTTGTGCTTCACCACGTTGATGCCCACTCTGTCGGCCCAGATCTGAAGCTGCTCAGCAGCTGCTGCACGGAATGTATCTGCCGCTGCCAGCATGACCTTCTTGTTCTCCTTCTTCAGCTTGTTTGCCAGCTTGCCGATGGATGTGGTCTTGCCGCCGCCGTTGATGCCGATCATCAGGATGACGAGCGGCGTATCCTCGCAGAGCTTCTGGTTTTCCTTCTTGTCCATGAGGGCTGCGATGATCTTGGCCAGTCTCATCTTCACGACTTCCGGCTTCGTCATGTTGTTTATCTTGATCTCTTCTCTCAGTCTCTCCACGATGTGCATGGTGGTATCCATGCCGATATCGGATGTAATGAGGATCTCTTCGAGTTCTTCGAGGAACTCCTCATCCACCTTCGGATGCATCATGATGGCATCCCCTATCCTCTGTGAAAGCTTACCGAAAAAAGATTTTTTCTCCTGAAACATATTTTGCTCCTTTTATTGCTGTATCTATATGTCGAAGCTGTCTCCCATGCTGATGGAAAGCACCTTCGATACGCCCTTCTCAGGCATGGTCACGCCGTAGATCACGTCGGCATGTTCCATGGTCGCCTTCTGGTGTGTGACGAGGGTGAACTGGATGTCCTGAAGGGTCCTCAGGCAGTCGATGAATCGGTCGATGTTCGCATCGTCTAATGCCGATTCGACCTCGTCCAGTATGCAAAACGGTGTCGGTTTCGCTTCCAGCACGGCGAACATCAAAGCGATGGCGGTCAGCGTCTTCTCACCACCGGAAAGCAGGTTGATGTTCTGCAGTTTCTTGCCCGGCGGCTGCGCGATGATGTCGATGTCCGAAGTGAGCGGATCGTTTTCGTCCGACAGTCTCAGCTCTGCGTGGCCTCCTCCGAAAAGTTCGTTGAACTTGTCCTCGAAGTTGATGACGATCTGGTCGAAGCTCTCCTTGAACCTTATCCTGATGGTCTTGTCCAGCTCGCTGATGATGTCCATGATGGCATCCATGGCCTGGCCGATATCGTCACGCTGCTCCGTGAGGAAGTCGTAGCGCTGCTTCTCTTCTTTGTACTCTTCGATGGCTCCGATGTTTACCTCGCCCAGTTCCTTCATGCGGGAACGGATCTGCCTGCTCTCTCTTACGGCAGGAGAAAGGGCGAAGTTTTCTTTTCGCATGTCCATGGCCTGCGCAAAGGATACTTCGAAGTCGTCCCAGAGCTTGTTCTTGAAGTTCTCCAGCTGCGTATCGTTCTTCGTCTGCTTGATATCAAGCTGGAATTTCTTTTCCCGGAGTTCTCCGAGCTGTGCGTCGGCTCTGTCTCGTTCTTCTCCGGCTTCCGTGATGCTCTTGGCCAGCTGAGCCTTCTCCTCGTTGACCTCGTCCATGTACTGCTGGAGCGTATTTCTTTCTCTTTCTTTCTCGCGGATGAGTCCGTCCACGTCTCCGTGACCGGACGTGATGGTATCCTTCTCGGCTTTGAGTCTCGCGATGGCGTCACGCTTGGAAGCGATGTCTTCTTTCGCCTGGCGGATGAGCTCGTCTGCACGGGAGATCATCTCCGACATGTGCTCCAGGCCCGCCTGCCTGCTGCTGACTTCCACTCTGAGAGCCGTGATCTTCTCACCCTTGAGATCGTACTCTTCTTTTATTTTACTATACTTTGTAAGACATTCCTCGGCCTTCTTCTCCGCTTCGTCTTTCTTTTTGTCAAGCTGGGCGATGCGGCTCTCAAGTTCCTGCACCATGCCGAAGGATCTCTCCCTCTCTTCTTCGATGCCCTTGAGTTCTTTTGTCAGCCTCTCGGCGTCGGATTTGAGATCCTTTAATGCCGCTTCCGATGTCTTGATGATGTTCTGCTTCTCGATGAGATCGTAGGTATCCTGACGGATGGTCGCATCCAGTTTCTCCGAGAGGGAATTGTTTTCCTTCACCTTGCTGTTCAGATCTGCCAGGGTTTCTTCTTCCTTCTCGATGTTTCTGCGGTTATCCTCCAGCTGTTTTCCCAGGGTAGCGATCTCTGCCTTCCTGTCCAGGATGTTCGCTGTCTTGTGCTTATATTTACCGCCTGTGATGGCGCCGCTTCCGCTGATGATCTCACCATCTAAGGTCACGATCCGGAAGCCTGCCGCCTGCTTGGACATGGCGATGGCGTTGTCCATGTTGTCCGCCACAGCGACTCTGCCCAGAAGGCTCGCCACGATCTGCTCGTATTTCCCGTCGGCACTGACCACGTCAGGACCGAATCCCAGAAATCCCGGTCTGCCCTCCAGCTTTGCCTCTCTTCTGAAATTGCCCCGGACAGAGCTTACCGGCAGGAAGGTCACTCTTCCTGCTCTGTTCTGTTTGAGGGATGAAATCGCTTCTTTGGCGCTGGCATCGTCGTCGCAGATCACGTTCTGGATGCTGCCGCCGAGGGCCGTCTCGATGGCCGTAGTGAACTTCTCCGGCACTTCGATCAGGTCTGCCACGACTCCGTGGATGCCCCGGATGCCGCTTCTCATCACGTGCTTGACGCCGTAGTTATATCCGTCGTAATTGTCTTCCAGTTCTTTGAGTGTCGCGGCTCTCGATGTGAGTCTTCCCGACTCGATCTTCAGCTGCTCCACCTTGTCTGCAGAAGTCTTCCTCTCTGCCTTGAGGAGGATCGTATCCTTGAGGAGCTTCGCCCTCTGTTCCTTCTCGTCCTCCAGCTGCTCCTGCTGCTGTTTTTCTTCTGCTCTGAGTTTATTGAGGGTGTCGATGGTATCTCTTCCGGTACCCTCGCCCTCGTCTCTTCTCGTGAGGACCACCTTCTGTCTCTCATCGAGCGTATCTTTTAACATGTCGAGGCTGCTGATCTCGGCTCTTGCGGAGCTGATGCCGGAGGAGGCTTCGAATATCTCGTTGCGGTACTCGTCGCCCTTTGCAGAAAGATCTGCCATCTCTTCTGCCATATCGGCGTATTCTCTTGCGGCCTCGTCCAGTTCCTCCGTCATGCCGGTAAGTTCTCTGCCGGCTTCCTTGGACTGGCTCTTTATGGTCTCTATATTCTCGGATTCTCTTCGTATGCGGTCTTCTGACTGCTCGATGTCTCCTGCATAGGAGACCGTCGTCTTGTCGATGTATGCGATGCGCTCTCTGTCCAGATCGCCCTTGTTGACCAGGCTGTTGAGCTCATCGATGGCCGTCAGGAGCTTGCCGTGGGTATCCCTCGAGATCTCCTCGAGATCCTCGTTCTTGCGGTTGCACTCGCCCAGCTTCTCTTCGGCTTCCTTACGCGCATCCTTTGCATTCTCAAGATCGATATCCAGTTCCATCAGGTCGTCTTTGATATACTCTGCGGCCAGCTGGATCTTCTCGATGTTCTTGAGGATGATGTTGATCTCAAGTTCCTTGTATCTCTCCCGGAGCTCCAGATATTCTGCTGCCTTGATGCTGTCTTCTTCCAGCGTCGGCAGTTTGCGGTCGATCTCTGCGATGATGTCCAGGACTCTGTCCATGTTGGCTCTTGTGGACTCCAGCTTCCTCTCGGACTCCGCCTTTCTCGTCCTGTAGGCCACGATGCCGGCGGCCTCTTCGAAGATCTCTCTTCTGCTCTCCGTCTTGTTGCTGAGGATGTCCGCGATCTTGCCCTGGCCGATGATGGAATATCCGTCTACGCCGATACCCGTGTCCATGATCAGCTCCCGGATGTCCCTCAACCTGCACTGGCTCTTGTTGATGAAATACTCGCTCTCCCCGGTCCGGTACATCCTCCGGGTGATGGCCACCTCCTGGAAGTCGATGTCCAGGCTGCCGTCGGAGTTGTCGATGGTCAGGGTGACCTCCGCCATGCCTCTGGACTTACGGCCTGCCGTTCCGGAGAAGATGACTTCGTCCATCTTGGCGCCTCGGAGCATCTTCGGGCTCTGCTCTCCCAGGACCCACCGGATGGCATCGCTGATGTTGCTCTTGCCGCTTCCGTTCGGTCCCACGACGCAGGTGATGCCCCTGTCGAATTCTATTGTTACGGGCTCTGCAAAAGATTTGAACCCGTGGATCTCTATCTTCTTGAAATACATCTATAACTTCTCCATCATGCGTTTTGCGGCCTGCTGCTCTGCTTTTTTCTTGCTCTTGCCGCTTCCCCTCGTCTGGGGTTTTCCGTTCACTCTCAGTTCCACCGTGAACGTCTTATCGTGATCCGGCCCCGTCTCGTCGATCGTGACATACTTGATGTCCACCGCGCCGTTTTGCTGGAGCATCTCCTGCAGCGTGCTCTTGTGATCTCCCGTGGCCAGACTTCCGTCTCGGATCCCTTCCAGTTCTTCTCCAAAAGTGTCCAGTACGAATCCTTTCACCGCGTCATACCCGCCGTCCAGGTATATGGCTCCGATCAGGGCTTCCAAAGCATCCGCAAGTATCGACTTTCTGTTTCTTCCGCCGCTCTTTTCTTCGCCTTTTCCCAGTTTGAGGTATTCTCCCAGCTGCATCTTCTCCGCCTCGTTTGCCAGGGCGTCCTCGCAGACTACAGCAGATCTTGTCCGGGAGAGGAATCCTTCTTCTTCCTCGGGATAGGCAAGGTACAGTGCCTCACCGATGACAGCATCCAGGTAAGCATCCCCCAGGAATTCCAGCCTCTCATTGCTCTCGTGGTCTTCCCTGTTTTCTTTCACAAACGAGCTGTGGGTGAGGGCGATGTCCAGGATATTCTCGTCTCTGAATTCGTAATGTATTCTTTGTTGAAGTTCTTCGGGTGTTTTCAATATCTTCTCCTTGTTCTAGTTCTCGATATCTTCCTGCAGGTCGAGTATGGACTGCTTGATGATCTCAACTACGTTTTCTCCGGAATACGGGATGCCCTTGATGATGGCATTCTTCACGGCGTTGGCCGTGGAGGATCCGTGGATCTTGAGCACGTGTCCCTGGACTCCCAGCACCGGTGCTCCGCCGTATTCTTCGTAGTTGAACTGATCTTTCATGGAGGAGAGCTGGTTCTTCATGAGAAGTCCTGCGATCTTTGATTTGCCGCCTGCCATGAATTCTGCCTTGAGCATCTTCAGGATGCTCATCGCCAGACCTTCTGTGAGCTTGAGGATGACGTTTCCCACGAATCCGTCGCATACGATGACGTCCGCTGCTCCCACCGGAACTTCTCTGCCTTCGATGTTTCCGACGAAGTTCAGTCCCGAGTTCTTCAGCTTCTGGTACGCTTCTTTAGTGACGCTGGTACCCTTCGTCTCTTCAACGCCCAGGTTGACGAGGCCTACCTTCGGCATGCTCCGGCCCCACACCTTTTCCATGTAGATGCTCCCCATGAGTCCCGACTCCAGCAGATTGCCGGCCTTCGACTCTGAGCTGGCTCCCGCGTCTACGAGAATGCCCGGGTCGCCTTTGAGATTGAGGTATACGCTGGCGAGCACCGGTCTGTCGATACCGTCTATGCGTCCCAGGATCATTCTGGAGCCTACGATCAGTGCTCCCCTATTCCCTCCTGAAATCAGAAGGTCCGCT
>CAMNNV010000035.1 GCA_946546075.1 uncultured Bacillota bacterium
AAGGCCGAGGAAGACCTTGCAGAGGAGTTCTGGGAAGACAGGCCTCCCCTTCCATGTGAGCCTGTATGGCTCCTGGATGATGACCAGGCGGGAAGATCCAGATCTGACAAACTGGCAAGTCTTCGCAAGTCCATCAAAGCGCCGATCCTCATCACGGCTCTCGATGAGATCGCGTGGCTGTATAATCTGAGAGGCAATGACATCCTCTACACTCCTGTGGCGCTGGCCTATACCATCGTGACTCAAGAGGATGCCACGCTCTACATCTCACCGGATGCCCTCACTTCTGGAACCGCTTCAGCCCTCGAAGCTGACGGCGTGAAGATCAAAGAGTATCAGCAGATCTACGAAGATGTCAAAGGACAGCACCTGCAGATGGATCCGTCCTCCGTGAACGAGACACTGGCCCTGTCGGCAGAAGACCCTGTCTTTGTGACGAGCCCTGTCCTTCTGGCAAAAGCGGTCAAAAATCCTACCGAGATCGAAGGCGAGAGGGCCGCTCACATCAAAGATGGTGTTGCCATGACGAAGGTGATCTATCGTCTCAAGAAGCTGGCTGCCTCTGGCGATTACGAAGGCATGACCGAGCTTGACGTGGCAGAGGAGATCCTGCAGGCCAGAAAGGATCAGCAAGACTTCCTCTCCCTGAGTTTCGGATCCATATCCGCAATGGGCGAGCACGGAGCCATCATCCATTACGAACCGACGGAAGAAAGCGATAAGAAGCTGGAAGACGGACTTTTGCTTCTGGATACCGGCGGCCACTATATGCAGGGCACAACGGATGTGACGAGGACTGTAGTCCTCGGAGAGATCTCGGAATACGAAAGAGAATGTTACACCGCAGTCCTCAAAGGGAACATCGCCCTTGGCTCTGCGAAATTCCCTGCCGGGACCTCAGGCAACAAACTGGACACTCTGGCACGCACACCGCTTTGGGATATGGGACTGGACTTCGAGCACGGTACGGGCCACGGAGTGGGCTATATCCTCAGCGTACACGAGGGGCCGAACGCCATACGCAAAAAAGGATGCGGGACGCCTTTGGAGCCGGGGATGATCACTTCCAACGAGCCGGGAGTCTATCTGGAAGGAAGGTTCGGCGTGCGGCTGGAAAACCTGATCCTTTGCGTGAAAAGAGATGACGGGTTCCTGGGATTTGAGACTCTCACCATGGTACCGTTTGATGTGGATGCCATCCTGCCGGGAATGCTCACGGACAGGGAAATGGCTCTTCTGAATGCGTATCACCGCAAGGTGCGGGAGACTCTCACCCCTTATCTTGAGGAAGATGAAGCTGCATGGCTCGCCGAAGTTACGGCAGAACTTTGATTGTTATAGATTTATCTTTATGATATGATGGAACAGTAGCAAAAAACCGGAAGGAGATTATAAATTATGAGCAATCTGAATGTTGTATGTCTTGATATGGAAGGTGTACTGGTCCCTGAGATCTGGATCGCGTTCGCTGAGGCGTCCGGTATTCCTGAACTGAAGCGTACTACAAGAGACGAACCTGATTACGATAAGCTTATGACATGGAGACTCAGCGTTCTCAAAGAGCACGGTCTCGGACTCAAGGAGATCCAGGAAACCATCGCTAAGATCGACCCGATCCCCGGTGCGAAAGAGTTCCTCGACGAGCTTCGCAAGATCACCCAGGTCGTGATCCTGAGCGACACCTTCACGCAGTTCGCACAGCCGCTCATGGCAAAACTCGGCTGGCCGACACTTTTCTGCAACACTCTTGAAGTAGCTGAGAACGGCGAGATCACGGATTACAAAATGCGCTGCGAGCACTCCAAGCTGACGACGGTCAAGGCTCTGCAGTCATGCGGATTCGATACGATCGCAAGCGGCGACAGCCACAACGATCTGGAGATGATCCTGGCAAGCAAGGCAGGTTTCCTCTTCAAGTCAACGGATGCCATCAAAGCAGAACATCCTGAGCTTCCTGCATTCGAGGAATACGATGAGCTTCTGGAAGCTATCAAGGCAGCATTATAATAAACATCGCTAAATAACGATAAACCCCGCTGATGCGGGGTTTTCTTTGTATTCTTATTTCATGATGAACTTCTTCAGCGCCCGGTTGAAATCGCCGTTGCGATCTATGTGGATGCCGTGGCCGCAGTTGAAGCGCTGCAGTTCGAAGCGCGGCACGCATTTGGCGACGCGGTCCAGATCTTCCTCTGCCAAAGCTCCCTGGATGATGCCGTCCTCGCCCTGCTCGATCTTCGCTTTCATAAACAGCGTGCGGCATTTGATGTTTCGCAGTATCTCTTCGTAGTCCACCCCTTCGTGGAAGGAATCTGTATAGAAGGCTTCCCCGAATCGCGGATCGTAATCGTTCATGCCGATGAAGGCCTCGCTTGGCCAGAACATGACCTGAAGATCTTCATATGGATGTTTCGCACGGTACTTGCGGGCGCTGGCCGTGAGCTTGCGCTTCGTCTTCTCTCTTGTCTTGTCCGGGAAGAGATTCCAGGTGTACTGATGGTCGAAGTAGTAGAGGACGAAATCCTCTTCTTCCTCTTTGCCGCCGTTCAGATAATCGTGGCATACCGTTGAAAGATCCACGTAATTGAAGAATCCTTTTCGCCTCTCCCCGACGCAGGAGAAGAATGGCGGATCTTCCAGGATCAATCTGGCGCACAGCACGGATTTCGATGCGATATATGCTGCGATCAGGCCGCCTGAGGAATGACCGAGAAGCGCGATCGGACCTCCGATCTCCTTCATGATGAGCTCCAGGATCGCATCGCCGCACCCTACCAGCGTATATACATCAGGATCTTTGGTGCTGCCGCCGTGTCCCGGGCAATCGATGAGATAGACCTGCATGCCCCGGGAAAGTATCGGCGCTACGCCTCCAAAGGATTCCGAAGATGTCCCCTGACCATGGATCATGACGAGTTTCGGTCCCCGGGTGCCTCCCTGGTAATAACGAAGGTTCACGCCCTTTGAAGTTGTGAATGTTTTAGCTTCCATGAGATGCTCCTTTTATTGTATGCGGGCTATCGTTACGAGGATCACGCCTGCCGCGATGATGGCGATGCCCAGGATGCGCTCTTTGTTTGTCTTGATCACCGGTGCCTGGAGCAGCCCGTGACTGTCGATGGCCATGGCGCTCACCAGTTGGCCGAACATGGCAGAAGCCATCACCAGCGCTACGCCGATGTATGGGGTGGCGACGGTATTGCAGAACACGACGAATGCTCCGTATGCTCCGCCGATCACCATCCACGGTCTGATCTCTTTGCCCCGCAGGCTGCCGAAGTGCCCGCGCTCTTTGATCATCGTGGCAATGAGAAGCACGAGAAATCCTCCCAGAAAAGAGATGAAACTTGCTTCCACCTTGCCCGTCACATAGGAAAGAGCCGTGTTCGTTGGCGCCTGCATGGCCCCTGCAACACCTGCAAGAAACATCAGGACGCTCAGGAGGATCACTTTGCCGGAGACCTTCTCCCCCTTCGGGCTCTGTCGCCTCCTTCCCACGTAGACCATCAGGATACCGGCTGCAACAAGGGCGCATCCCACCATACGAAGAGGCGAAAGATGCGAAGGCTCTATCGCAAAGAGTCCAAGGGTGTCTATGATCGTGCCCATGACGATCTGCCCGAGCATGGTGATCGTAAGGGTCAGTGCCATCCCGAGAACAGGAGATGCGAAGGTGATGATCAGCACCACGTATCCGCCGTAGAGTCCTCCGAACAGCTGCCATACCGGCACCTCCGTGAAGGCCAGTATGTCACCGCTTCCAACCAGAAGTGAAGCGATCAGCAGAAGCAGCGTCCCTCCCCCGAAAGAGATGGTAGCCGCCTGGAAGTTTCCCGCTCTCTTAGAGAGCGCTGCATTCGTAGGCCCCTGGAATGCTATGCAAAATCCGGTTATCGCTGATAGTAATACTGAGAATAATATCATTGTTTAGAGTACGTCCAGTGCCTGTTTCAGGTCTGCGATCAGGTCTTCTTTATCTTCGAGACCGCATGACATACGAACGAGTCCTGCTGGGATGCCTGCTTCTTCGAGCTGCTCGTCTGTCATCTGTCTGTGTGTTGAAGTTGCCGGGTTCAGGCAGCAAGTCCTGGCGTCAGCAACGTGGGTTTCGATTGCTGCCAGCTTCAGTTCCTTCATGAACTTCTCTGCTGCAGGTCTTCCTCCCTTGACGACGAAGGAAACGACTCCGCATCCGCCATTTGGCAAGTATTTCTGAGCCACTTCGTAGTAAGGATCCGAAGGAAGTCCTGAGTAGCTTACGCTCTCAACAGCAGGGTGTGCTTCCAGGAATTCCGCAACAGCCTGACCGTTCTCAACGTGGCGCTGCATACGAACGTGGAGGGATTCCAGTCCCATGTTCAGATAAAATGCGTGCTGCGGTGACTGGATCGAACCGAAGTCTCTCATCAGCTGCGCCGTCGCCTTCGTGATGAATGCGCCGCCCTGTCCGAACTTCTCAGCATAGGTGATGCCGTGGTATGAATCATCAGGAGTGCAAAGGCCAGGATACTTGTCAGCGTGTGCCATCCAGTCGAAGTTGCCGCTGTCGATGATGGCGCCGCCCACTGCTACGCCGTGGCCGTCCATATATTTTGTAGTGGAATGTGTTACGATGTCAGCTCCCCACTCGATCGGTCTGCAGTTGACCGGTGTAGGGAAAGTGTTGTCCACGATGAGAGGAACGCCGTGCTTGTGAGCCACCTTCGCGAAAAGCTCGATGTCCAGTACAGTCAGCGCAGGGTTGGCGATCGTCTCGCCGAACATTGCTCTCGTGTTGTCCCGGAATGCTGCATCCAGTTCTTCCTCTGTTGCTGTCGGTGAAACGAATGTCACATCGATGCCCATCTTCGCCATAGTTACGGAGATCAGGTTGAAAGTACCGCCGTAGATGGATGAGGATGCGACGATGTGGCTTCCGCATTCGCAGATGTTGAATAGTGCGAAGAAGTTGGCAGCCTGTCCGGATGATGTGAGCATCGCTGCTGTGCCGCCTTCCATGTCAGCGAGCTTGGCAGCTACCATGTCGTTGGTAGGGTTCTGAAGTCTCGTATAGAAGTACCCCGAATCCTCCAGATCGAACAGTCTTCCCATGGCTTCGCTCGTCTCATATCTGAAGGTCGTGGACTGCACGATAGGGATCTGTCTCGGTTCACCGTTTGCAGGCGTATATCCGCCCTGTACACACTTGGTGTTGATCTTGTAATCGCTCATTTTTTCATTCACTCCTTGTATATTTATACTTATTCCAGATTCAATATTATAATAACCATTCTCACGAGTCAACCACTCTAAATACCTGTCAGTTCCCCCGCTTCTGCTTTCTTTTTTATCCTTCTGATGAAGATCAGATAGCACACGATCAGGCTCACCGCAGTGACCACCCAGCTGATCGGATAGACCGCCAGGAGGCGGACAAACGTCGGATCCTTTGGGAAGATCATGAATACCCAGAAGATCCTCGTGCCGCACACGCCGATGAGGGTTATGAGGGCCGGAGGAAGGGAGAATCCGTATCCTCTCATGGCTCCCGAAATGCACTCCATGGATGCGTTGATGAGCTGGAACGTGACGATCATCCTGATCCTGATCAGCCCGATCTCCGCGATGGCGGGATCTCCGTTGAAGATCCGAAGAAGCGGGATGGCAAACAGGAGTATCAGCACCGAAATCAGAGCCGTCGCGATCATGTCAAGGCCCAGCGTCACTTTGAAGATCCTGCGGCACCTCGGGAGATTCCCCGCACCGTAGTTCTGTCCGATAAAGGTCGTGGCCGACTGCCCGAAGGCGTTCAGGATGAAGAAGCAAAAAATCTCGATGTTGAATGCCGCTGCTGATGCCGCCATGACATCGGATCCCAGGCTGTTGATCGACGACTGGATCACCAGGTTCGAAAGGGAGAAGACCATACCCTGTATGCCGGCCGGGACGCCGATCCTCATCATGAGGCGAAGTTCCCTGCTGTGGATCTTGAGCATGTTGGGATACATCCTGATGTGATCTTTGCGCCTCGTGAGCATGAAGAAAAGAAGTCCCGAGCTCACCAGGTTCGCGATCACGGTCGCCAGCGCCACGCCCCCTGCTGCCATGTCCAGGACGATGACGAAGAACAGGTTCAGTGCCACGTTGACGCACCCCGAGATCACCAGGCACACCAGCGGTGTATTCGTATCTCCCTGGCTCCGGAAGAGCGCTGATTCGAAGTTATACAAAAATATCACGGGCATACCGAGAAGATAGATGCGAAGGTATGCAAGTGACATGTCAAAGACGTTGTCAGGGACCCCCATGATCCGCAGGAGCGGTGCCGCAAAGATCTCACCGAGAATGGTTACTCCGATCCCTCCTAATACGGCGAAAAGCACTGCTGTATGTACGCAGTGCGAGATCCCTCTTCTGTTTTTCTGACCGGTGTAATTCGAAGCGACGACATTCGCTCCAAGACCGATCCCGACGAATAGATTGACGAGAAGTCCGATGATCGGGCTGTTGCTTCCGACGGCAGCCATGGCATCCTTGCCGGCAAACTGGCCTACTACGGCGACGTCCGCAGCGTTAAACAGCTGCTGGAGTATCCCTGTAATGGCCAGGGGGATGGCAAACAAGAGGATCTTGTCCGCCAGACTGCCCTCGAGCATATTGATGTTTCTTCTCATTTAATTTATCTGTCATCTCCTTCTGATGGCTTTACTTTATCGAGCAGCATCTGGAAGTCCTTCTTCTTCCATATCACAGGTACCGGATAGGTCGGGTTGGCTTCCGCAATGGCTCGTTTGATGATTTCCGGATAATCTTTTGTCTCCAGTTGTTCTACTTTGTCCGGTATGCCCATGGCATTTTCCATCCTGCGGATCTCCGTCAGGAACAGCTTCGCTGCTTCCTCCTCCGGCATCTCTTGTTCTGCCGGCACAAGTCCTGCCGCTGCTGCCAGTTCTGCCAGTTTACCGTGGATGGTGCTCCCGTACTGCTCCATGACGTAAGGCAAAAGGATCGCTACGGTCCTGCCGTGAGGAAGATCGTAGATGCCGCCTATCGCATGGGCTACCGCATGGACGTATCCCACGAAATTGTTGGTGAATGCTACGCCTGCATAGTAGGATCCCCGGAGCATGTTCTCTCTTGCCTCTCTGTCATCGCCGTGCTCCCAGGCCTGCTCCAGATTCTCGAATATGAGTTTCACTGCAGCAAGGGACATCTGCTTTACCCTGGCAGATGCATAGAGATTCGTATAGGCCTCCACTGCATGGGTCAGCGCATCGAATCCCGAAGTCGCCGTCATGTCAGGCGAGAGGGACACGGTGAGCTCCGGATCCAAAACAGCATACCTCGGTATGAGGAATGGATCGCTGATGGCGTATTTATAGTGGACGCCGTCCACCGTATCTGTTATGACGGCTGCGGCCGTTGCTTCAGATCCTGTGCCGGCCGTTGTCGGTACGGCGTACAGATCCGGGATCGGGTGTCTGACGTTGAGGATACCCTTTAATTTGGCGATGGATCTGTGAGGCTTCACGACTCTGGCAAGGGCTGCCTTGGCACTGTCGATGACGCTTCCTCCGCCTACTGCTACCATGGCCTCGCATTCTTCGTCGTTATAAAGAGCCGCCATCTCCTCCACGCACTCTACCGTGGGATCCGGCATTACCTTGTCGAAGACGACCACCTTGATCCCTGCGTGTTCCAGTTCCTCAAAGAAAAGGGACAAAGTGCCCCTTTTGATCGTTCCTGCTGTAGTCGCAAGCATGATACAGGTCTTCTCTGTCGCTTTGAGCCTGAGGATGACGTCGTAGAGACGCCCTTTACCCACGAGGAGTTCCGGCTCTTTGCTCATGATACCTGAGGTGCTGGTGAGCACCCTTTGTAATACTCTGGAATATGGATCCATATCAGTCTATGTTATGCTCCGTATGTTTCTTATCTTCAACTTTCATGATGGTCCTGAGTCTGGCGACGACATCGCCTCGCTCAAGTTCCTCTCTGTCGATCACGGCGATGCCCAGTCTTGCTGCCCTGTGGCGCATGGCCGCATTGCAGTACTCCGTCGTCACGATGGCCGCCTTGGCGCCCTTGCCGCCGAACCGATCTCTCAGGATCGAAAGTTCGTTCAGCGCGTAGGTGCCCACCTCGCAGGCTTTGCAGCTGATGAAGATCGGAACTACGCCTCTCGTGGCTACGACGTCGATCTCATTGGAGATGCTGTCGCGGCTCACGGTGCCGTCCCAGTCCACGACGGCGGAGCTGATGATATCGTCAAATATCTGGGCATCCTTGCACATTTTGTACATATAAAGCTCCAGAACGCTTCCCACGTCGCGCAGCCAGGTCCTGGTCCAGTCGTCTTTGAATGTGAAGCTGACGCTTTCTTCCGGAACGATCTTGAGATCCTTGATGAATCCCAGTTTCTCGAAGTCGCTCAGGAAACCCTGGTCCGCCTTGATCCTTCCGCCCTGCTCGCCTTTCTGGTAGTAGCTGCCCTTCACATCCAGACTGTAATTGCCTTCGCTGTCGGCTCTTGAGATCCTCTGCATGAAGCTGATGTTTCTCGGCCATCTCCTTCTGTGACGCAGGAAGATCTTGAAGAAAGCATCGTACACGCCCATGTAGCTGGACAGGATGTTGTTATCCACACGGCCTTTGCGCATGCTGCCTCCGGCCATGAGGAAAAAGTCTTCCACCTTGTACTCCAGATCGCAGACTTTGCCGTCTGCGGAGCTGACACCGTTGATGTCGTAGAAACTGTTTCTCTTTCGTGAGTAGGTGAATGCCGGTGTGCCCGTTTCTTTGCAGAACATGCCTGCTGCGAAGAGCTCGGCGTCCGTACCTCCGGTGACGTCCATGGCGCAGTCTTCGTGGCCCGCTGCGATCTCGCAGAGCTGCTTGTAGATCTTGTCGGACTTATACATGCTGCATTCCACGAATTTCAGCTGGATATCCAGACCCCTGTGGGCGAAAAATTCTTTTAATTTGTTCTGTATGTTCTTATCCGATGCGATCTCATGTGTACAAAGGTATACCGCTGTCTCCGGCCGGAAGGTCTCCGGTCCGATGACGTTCTCGATCGCTCTCTCATCGTATAGTTCTATGAGGGTCTTCACGTGATGTCCTCTCTTCTGATTTGATTATTCTCCGCCCAGATCGGAAGCTGTGCTTGTGCTGATGGCTTCGTATGTTCCTGTCGGCGCCTGCACTTCACCGCCGCTTGCGGAAGTGACATTGATGGATCCGTCTTCATTTACTGTATAATTGATCGTTATGGTGAATTTGTCACCGTACTGTCTGACGGAATACTTGATGTGGCTGTCGTCCACCTCTGTTACCGTACCGGTCGGGGCTTCTGTGCCGTCTTCCATGTAGTATCCTGTGCCCTTATAGGTCAGGTTCGGTGCCTGGCTCGTATCCACCATCTCGGACATCGGTCCGCCTGCATAGCAGTACATGAATTCGATCGGAAGTGTGACGGACGTTCCCTTCTCTGCGATGAGGAGGCACGTTATGGCAAGTTCCCCTTCCGTCTCGCTGATGTGGCGGTACCACTGCGGCATCGTGATGGCAGAAGGTTTCGTCTCTTCCGGCTTCTCCTTCAGTTTGCCCACGGTGTAGAGATATTCTGTATTCGTCACCGCGATGTCGGCCGCCTCTGCGGCTGCCTGATCGTATGTGGCAGATATCTTGACGACGTCTCCCTCCGAAAGTCCA
>CAMNNV010000036.1 GCA_946546075.1 uncultured Bacillota bacterium
CTGAACAGATCGCAGCAATCTGGCTCGAATCAGTAGTAGGTTCAAACGGCGTTCTTATCCCACCTATCGAATGGTACAAGGGCGTTAGAGCTCTCTGCGACAAGTATGACATCCTGATGGTTGCTGACGAAGTAATGGCTGGATTCTACAGAACAGGTAAAGCATTCGCATTCCAGAACTTCGACTATCAGCCAGACATGATCACATTCGCTAAGGGTTCAACTTGCGGATATGTTCCTCTCGGCGGCGTAGTAATGCAGAAGAAGATCGCTGATTTCTTCGACGAGACTTCAATGGGTTGCGGACTTACTTACTCAGCTCATCCAATGGGTTGTGCAGCTGCAGTTGCAACAATTGCTGAATACAAGAAGCAGAACATCGAAGAGAACGTTGCTAAGGTTGGCGCTGTTCTCGCTGAGATCGAAGACGCTATGGTAGATGCTCACAAGAGCGTTGGCCAGGTTAGACACATCGGTCTGTTCTCAGCAATCGAACTGGTTAAGGATAAGGAAACCAGAGAACCACTCGTACCTTTCGGCAAGGATCCTGAAGGCATCATGCCTAAGATCATCGGTATGCTGAAGAATGCAGGTGTTTGGACATATTCACACGAGAACATGTTCGTTATCTGCCCTCCACTCAACATCACTGAAGAAGAGCTGAGAGAAGCAATGGTAATCGTTAACAACGTTCTTGATTCCGTTGACCAGATGATCTAAGCTACGACATCTAAGCATATAGCATAACACAGCCCCGCGCATCACGCGCGGGGCTTTTGTGTAACAAAAAAACGGCTGCTGCCATATTCACTGACAGTACAGCCGTCATATCCATCTATTACTAGAAGTACCGGAATACACCCTTGACCTTGCCCAGGATCTTCACATCTTTGACGATGATCGGACTCATGGAGCTGTTCTCAGGCTGGAGTCTGATGTGGTCACCCTCCTTATAGAAGGTCTTGACCGTAGCTTCGCTCTCAAAGCCGTCGATCATAGCTGCGACGATGTCACCGTTTCTGACGCTGCTGCGCTTCTCCACGAGGATATAGTCGCCATCCATGATACCAGCCTCTATCATACTCTCCCCTTTGACGGTGAGCATGAAATTGGTGCCCTCTCCTACGAATCTCTCAGGAACCGGGAATGTATCTTCGATATTCTGTTCTGCCAGGATCGGCGTACCTGCCGCGATCCTGCCGATAAGAGGCACATCAACAACTGCAGAACTCGGAACGAACTCGCCACCCGGCTCTATGTCAGGACCAGCGTTCTCGTCCTCTACCACCATAAGAGCTCTTGGCTTAGATGGATCCTTCTTGATATATCCCTGCTTCACAAGGCTTGCAATATCCTTATGGGCTGTTGAAGTTGACTTGATACCCAAGGCGGAGCATATCTCCCTGACTGTCGGAGGATATCCCTTGAGTCTGATTTCCTGCTTCATGAAATCGAGTATCTTCTGTTCACGATCCTTAAGCATAGCTGCCTCCCTCCATATATGGTTTATTATACCATGTGATACATATAATGTAAACACATGTTTGTGTACATTTGTTCGCATCTGCTCCCAGAGAAAAAGAGCCGCCTTTCGGCAGCTCTTCGTTGCTATTTACTTGACAAGGAGTTTCTTGATGCCCTTTTCCAGGCCGTCCAGTGTCAGTTCATACATTGGGAAAACTTCCTTGATTGCCTGTATCGTCTTGTAACCATACGTGTAATCCCACGAATCTTCATCGATAGGATTGAGCCAGATGCACTTCTTATATCTGCGCTTGAACTTCTTGAGCCAGTCGATCCCCAGCTCGTCATTACCCAGTCCGATCATAGCGTTGCCGCCCCTCCGGAACAGTTCCGATGGCGCCATCGCTGCATCCCCCAGGAAAATGACCTTGTATTCGCTGTCCAGATTGCCCAGCACCCAGTTTGTTTCCACCCAATCTCCTCTCTTGCAGTAAGGCGTCGTGTAGAGATTGTCATAGATGCAGTTGTGGAAATAATAAACCTTGAGGTCCTTGAAGTGGTTCGCCTTGCTTACTGCCTGGAACAGCCTGTTGCAAAGCCTGCTGTACGGAAGCATAGACCCGTCGGAATCTATCAGCAGCAGCAGCTTGACCGTGTTCTTACGAGGCTTGTCGTAGACGATGTGGAGCATTCCCGCATTTTCGCAGGTCTCATCGATCGTAGCGTCGATATCCAGCTCCGTCTTGGCGATATCGATCCTCGAGGAATACTGGCGAAGCTTACGGAAAGCCATCTGGAAAGATCTGATGTCGATGACTTTGTCATCTCGGAAATCTTTGAAGTGACGTTCCCCTGCGATCTGCAGTGCTGACTTATGTCTGCTCTCTCCACCTGTACGTATACCTGTGGTATGATATCCTCCGCGGCCCATGGTGGAAGTACCGCCTGTACCGATCCAGTACGTACCTCCATCATGCTTCTCTTTCTGTTCTTCGATACGCTCTCGGAACATCCGCATGATTTCTTCGAGTTCTCTAGGCCATTCGTCGCCTCTTCCCTCGTCTCTCGTCTGTTCATCTTCACTGAGCCATTTCCAGAACTCTTCCGGAAGATCTTCCGGAGTCTTGACATTGTGGAAGTACTCTGCGAATACGGCGTCGAAATTATCGAAATCCGATTCATTCTTTATCAGGATCGCACGGCAGAGATAATAAAAGCCTTTGAAGGAAGCACGGGCGAGGCCTTTATCTAATGCCTCTACAAGCGTCATCCACTCGTTTATAGAGACTTCAACGCCTCTGGCTCTAAGCAAGTAAAAGAATTCTAAAAACATTGTTTCTTCCTTTCGCCTTAGCCTGTTTTACCATCTTCTGAGTGAATAACCCTTTTCTTTTATTTCATTCATTACGTCGATGTCCTGGTTCTTCTTGAGCAGAACGCCTACGAACGGCATTTTCTCACTGAGGTTGCCGACATCGACACCGCTGATCATCAGAGCCTGGATCCAGTCAAGAAGTTCCGAAGTGCTCGGCTTCTTCTGGAGTTCGTCCATCTTTCTCAGTTCATAGAACGCATCCAGTGCAGCATCTGCGAGAGTCTTGTCCACATCACCGAAGTGTACATCGATGATCTCAGCCATCTTCTGCTTGTCAGGGAACTCGATGTAGTGGAAGATGCATCTTCTCAGGAATGCATCCGGCAGTTCCTTCTCTGCGTTTGAAGTGATGATAACGATAGGTCTGTGGTTCGTCTTGACCGTTTCCTTCGTCTCGTTGATGTAGAATTCCATCTTGTCCAGCTCCCAAAGGAGGTCATTCGGAAATTCCAGATCAGCCTTATCGATCTCGTCGATGAGCAGTACTACCTGCTTCTCTGAAGTGAACGCTTCACCCAGTTTACCAAGCTTGATGTACTGTGCGATGTCCTTGACATCCCCTTCACCGAACTGGCTGTCATATAATCTCTGTACGGTATCGTATACGTACAGACCTTCCTGTGCTTTAGTCGTTGATTTGATGCCCCAGATGATCAGATCCATTCCAAGTGCTTCTGAAATAGCTTCAGCAAGCATTGTCTTGCCTGTTCCCGGTTCACCCTTGATGAGGAGCGGTTTCTCCAGTGCTATAGCCACGTTTACCGCATTCATCAGTTCTTCAGTAACAACGTAATTGTCACTGCCTTTAAAAACATTCATGTCTTTCATTTTTTAACAAATCCTCTCCTAACTCAACTTTTGTGAGACTTTATTGCGACGAAAGTATTATATCATAAACCCTAACGTAATGGGAGACTTTGTTACATCGATTCCCTTAAAATTTCAACGACTTCTTCCCTTGTCAGAGGTTTATACCCTCCTTCCAGGAGGAATGTGCCGTCAGCGATGCCTTCGATCATATCTTCGGTCACACCAAGCTCCGTGAGATTCATGACAACGCCGATTTCTTTCATCCATTTTTCCATGCAGCTGAGTCCTTCGAGAGCAACTTCCTCATCGGAAAGGCCGTAGAGATCGACATCCCATACATTGCGTGCGAATCTCTGGAACTTCGGCACTCCGTAAGGCAGGATGTATCTGTAGTACGGCATGGAAACGGCTGCCAGAGTCATACCGTGGGTAGCGTTCGTATAGCCGCCTACCGACTGGCCCATCATGTGGACCATCCAGTCCGTTGATTTGCCTCTGGATATCAGCGTGTTCAGAGCCCATGTGGCAGTCCACATGAGATTCGATCTTGCTTCATAATTCTGAGGGTCCTTGACGGAATCCCTTCCGGCTTTGATGACAGCACGAAGAAGACCTTCTGCGATATAATCGCTGGCTGAATCATCGTATCCGGAGAAGTACTGTTCGCAGATGTGGTTGAAGATATCGTAGATCCCTGCCACCATCTGCTCCTTTGGAAGCGTCATCGTATATCTCGGATCCAGGATGGAGAATCTCGGGAACACTTCCTCGTTCGCATAAACGTGACCGATCTTCAGCTTTGAGTCAGGGTCCGTGATAACGGTGCCCGCATTCATCTCAGAGCCTGTGCCTACCATGGTCAGCACGCATGCGACCGGCACGATCTCGCAGTCAGGCTCTTCCTGTCTGAGATAGTATTTCTCCCACGGATCATCATCGCAATGGATCGATACCGCCACAGCTTTTGAATAATCGCAGACGGAGCCTCCTCCTACGGCAAGCAGCAGATCTGCATTATGCGCTCTTGCGATCTCAACGCCTTCTCTCAGCTTTCCTGATGTCGGGTTCGGCATCACGCCGGGGATCTCGGCAACATTCTTGCCTGCCTTCTCAAGAGCCGATACGACGTCGTCATATATACCATTCTTCTTGATGCTGCCCCCACCGTAGATCAGGACCACGTTAGGACCGTATTTCTCCAGTTCTCCCGGGAGATTTTCGATGGCGTTTTCGCCAAAATAGAGTTTTGTCGGATTGTAGTAACTGAAATTTCCAAGCATACCTTTCCTCCTTATTATTCAAACTCCCTCAGGAACCCCTCAGCTTCTGCAAGTTCTGCCGCGCAGGTCCTGTCCCCGAGGCGTATCCTCTCGTTATAGCAATCGACCATATCTGAAGCCATGCTCTGCAGGCTGTCATTGTCATATTCATCTCTGAGATATTTGATGATCCTCAGAGCCGCATCCGGGAATGACCATAAGTTCGGATCCGCACAGGAATCCACGAATGCCTTCTGGTACAGTCTGAGTCCGAAATCCGGATCATTTCCCTTCTGTCCCGTCCTGTACATATCCCCAAGATGGAACGTAGCGCATTCATCCCCGAAGATCGCTGCCTTTTCCCAGCACTCGACGGCCTTGTCTGTATCCTGCTTCGTTCCGAGTCCGTGAAGATAGCACACACCAAGCCTTCCCAAAGCCGTCACGTTGCCTCCCTGTGCGGCCTTCTGCAGCAGCCTGAAGGCTCTGTCGTGATCGCACGCTGCGTAGGCTTCCATGCCGTTTTCGTAATCCAGCTGATCCTCTGTCTTCGGTGCCAGATCCTTTTTCATGGCTTCGATGATCTCTCTTGGCAGGAGCACGCTGTCTCCCCATGGATTGATGGCAAGACCGTCGCAATTCTCTATCCCCAGAGCCCTGTCTATGGCCTCCGGCATGGACATGACGACGCTGGAAGAGGACTCTCCCTTCGCCTTCTCTGAATTGTTCGTAAAGCACGTCATCCAGTTATCGTCATCATCATCGTTTATGAGCTGGAACATGATATCCCCATCATCGTCATAGGCTACCGGCACGATGACCTTGAGCCCCTCGGATGACTCTTTCAGGATGATCTCCAGCAGTTCCTCCAGATCCTCATCGTTCTCCGATTCGTTCCACACTCTCATAGCCTCTTCCACCGCGGGAGCACCGCCGTGATACGGGTTTTTCTCACCCTCAAAAGGCGCCTCTATCAGTTCCGACTCGTACTCGTCTTCTTCCTCTTCCCCCAGCATCTCATCGATGACTTTCTGACCGAGGGCCTTGGCGATATCGTCGATAACTGCAAAGTACACATCGATATCCTGCTCCTGATATAGATCCAGATAATCGGAGCACGACTGTATGGCCTTCTCCCAGGCCTCTTCCTTCGGGTAGCCGTATATGCCCGATGAGATCAGCGGGAACGCTATAGAATCACAGCCATTTTCTGCCGCCAGCTCGAGAGCCTTCCTGTAGCAGTTATAGAGTGCTTCCGGCTCCCCATGATTGCCTCCCTGCCAGATCGGGCCAACTGCATGGATGATATATTTCGCCTTAAGATCGAATCCTGGCGTGATCACGGCACTTCCGGTAGGACATCCACCGATCTCATCGCATGCTTTCTGAAGTCTTCTGTGCCCTGCAGCCGCAAAAATAGCTCCACATACGCCGCCTCCTGCCTGAAGACTGCTGTTTGCTGCATTGACGATGCAGTCCACATTCATCTTCGTGATATCGCGTTTAACGACAGTAATCGAACTCATTGATGATCCTCCTTCATATATCCTGACATCATACACACACCAGCAGCTCCGGCGCGTATACATTCCTCCGCATTATCTTCGTTTATGCCTCCCAGAGCATATACAGGTATCTGCACAGCATCCACCACCTCCGAGAGGTACCCCAGGCCCGCCGGAGGCTTTCCCGGCTTGCAGTCTGTAGGAAATATCGGACTTGCCGTCACATAGGCAGCGCCCTTCTCCTGACACTCCTTTGCTTCTTCGACGGTATGCGTGGATACCCCGATCTTATTGAAAAAACGACTCTCTCCATCATCAAGATCGCGAAAGTCGTTCATTGTCAGATGGATATTTCTGCACTCGAGACGCTTTGCGACATCTATAAATGTATGCAAAAAGCATTCTGCGCCCTTTTCTTCGCAGACTTTCTTCACTTCCTGCGCAAGTTTCTCGTAATCCGGCTCCGCCATATCCTTCTCGCGAAGGATCACGATATCCACGCCGGAATCGATAGCCATCTTTATTCTGTTCAGCAGGTCATCTGCAAGATGCCTGTTTGTAATGCATATTCTTTTATACATATACGTAATCATTCAGTACGGGCTGGAGCCCTTCTTCAGATATGTCATCATACATCTGGGAGAAGCTTCTGCTGTCAGCGATCTCGAACTGTTCGTCCCCCGCTTCATCGTTTTCTTCTCCGGTGTATTTGCTCTCGTGATCGCCGATGCCGGTAGAGACACCTGCGGATACTTTCGTAGCAGCGATCTTGACGATACCGTCTCTAAATGCTTTGCTTTCTCTGGATGATACGGTGATCCCGGCAAACGGCAGGAAGATCCTGTATGCGCAGAGAACCTGGCATAACTGTCTTTCGTGTACATCCAGCGGGTTGATCTTGTCATTGTTGACGATCGGTCTGAGTCTCGGGCACGAAAGTGAGAACTCTGCGTGAGGATACTTCCTCTGCAGATAGTATGCGTGGAGAGCTGTTGCGAGGGCTTCCTTCCTGAAGTCTCCCAGTCCCAGAAGTGCTGAGAATGCAACGCCTCTCATGCCTCCCATGAGGGCCCTCTCCTGTGCTTCGAACCGATATGGATAGATCCTCTTGTGGCCGAGAAGATGCAGCGTCTCATAGAGATCGGAGTCGTACGTTTCCTGGAATACCGTGACGTAATCCGCTCCGCATTCATGGAGGTATCTGTACTCATCAACGTTCACAGGGTAGATCTCAAGTCCCACGTTTCGGAAGTATTTTCTCGCCATCTTGCAGGCCTGCCCGATATAGTTCACATCGCTCTTGGATCTGCTCTCTCCTGTGAGGATCAGGATCTCCTCGATACCGGAATCTGCGATGACTTTCATCTCGTGCTCGATCTCATCGAATGAGAGCTTCTTCCTGTTGATATCGTTATAGCAGTTGAAACCGCAGTATACGCAGTAGTTTTCGCAGTAATTCGCGATATACAGAGGCGTGAAGATATATACCGTGTTGCCGAAATGACGGCTTGTCTCTGCTTTCGCACGGGCCGCCATCCTCTCGAGAAACGGCTCTGCTGCAGGGCTGAGAAGCGCTTTGAAGTCTTCTATGCTGCACGTTTCCTGTCTGAGGGCTCGGAGGACATCTTCTGCCGTATATTTGCTGTAATCGTACGCCTCCATCTGGGAGATCACCTTATCGCAGACATCTGTTTCGATGCGATCCATCCCCTCCATGTAGGCCATATGGTCTGTTCTGGAAGAAGGATCCTGCTCAATGCGATGCTTTCTCTCTATGGCCTCTTCGCCCAGCTTATCTGAATCTATGAAAAACTCGTTTTTTTGTGATGTCATTTCCTCCTCCTAGTCTCTGAGAAAGCCTGTAAGTGGATCTGAACTTTCGGCGCCGCGCTCCAGGACTCTGCCAAGGCCTGCGAGGTATGCGCTTCTGCCGGCTTCGATGGCAGCCTTGAATGCTCCCGCCATGGCAGGGATATCTCTGGCTGTTGCAATGGCTGTATTCGACATGATAGCCGCTGCTCCCATCTCCATTGCAGCACATGCTTCGGATGGTTTACCGATACCTGCGTCGACAATGATCGGAAGATCGATCTCGTCGATCAGGATCTGTATGAAATCCTTTGTTGCAAGACCTTTGTTGGATCCAATCGGAGATGCCAGCGGCATGACTGCTGCTGCGCCTGCATTCTGAAGCTGTCTTGCCACGTTAAGATCCGGGTACATGTACGGGAGCACCACGAAGCCCTCCTCTGCCAGGATCTGTGTGGCTTTGATCGTCTCGTAGTTCTCAGGCAGCAGATACTTGCTGTCCTGCATGATCTCGATCTTGACGAAATCACCGCATCCGAGTTCACGGCTGAGCCTTGCGATGCGCACGGCTTCCTCTGCCGTTCTTGCCCCTGATGTGTTAGGCAGGAGTGTGACTCCTTCCGGGATATAATCGAGTATGTTCTCTGTTTCTTTCGTGTTGGTTCTTCTCACGGCAAGGGTGATGATCTGGGCACCTGCATTCTCGACAGCTGCCTTGATCAGTTCCATTGAATATTTACCTGAACCCAATATGAAACGGGAGGTGAATTCCTTTCCTCCCAGATTAAGTGTATCTTTCATTGTTTCCTCCTGTTGAAGACTGTATTTATCTTAATGGGCGGATATGCATCAGCCACCACCGACGAAACTTACGATCTCAAGGACGTCTCCATCCTTCAATATGCAATTCTCATGCTCTGCCTTCGGCAGGATCTCTTCGTTCAGTTCCACTGCGATGCGCTTACCCGAATAACCTGCTTCTTCCAGGTAATCCGTAAGTTTCAGTCCATCCGCTTCCACTGGAGTGCCATTGATTACTACCATTTTTTCCTCCTGAAAATCACGAATTATTATACCTTATTTACAGGTGATTGACAACTGCACCGGCGCAGGGATATACTTGGGAAAATGAACTTTTGGATATGGAGGAGACAATGAGGATAGTACCCGAAAATACTATGGCACTGACCATAGACATGCAGGAGAAATTAGTTCCCGCAATGAGCGAGAAAGAACGCTGCGTAGATAAGACATTACTTCTGATGAGGGGCCTGAATGAGCTGGGCATCGATCAGATCATCTCCCAGCAGTATACGAAGGGTCTCGGAATGAGCATCCCTGAAATTTATGAAGCATTAGGCAGCGAGGATTACTTTGATAAGACTACATTCAGCTGCTACAAGAATGATGCCATCAGAGAATACATCGACGGATCCGGCAAGAAAAACATCATCATATCCG
>CAMNNV010000037.1 GCA_946546075.1 uncultured Bacillota bacterium
GCACTTTGACCCTGATGGTGAGCAGGATACCTGTTCCCATGATAAGAACGATGAGTGGTACGCCCCACACGAAAATATCGATCTTATCGAGGAATGCTGTAAAACTTTCCATAATACCGTTCCTTCCAAAATAATAGCAAAGTGTAACAATGAATCATACCAATAAAAAATCGTGATTTACGGTTTTTTACAATGAAAAATTTACCATAAATCACGATTATGTACAATATTCTGTACATAATAATATTGTATACTTGAATGGTAGGTCTAATATTCTTTCGCTGCGCCCTTTATTTTCGCATTTTCCAGTATGAAATCGAGGGTTTTCTCATAGAGAAGCTCGATGTGGATATAATCCTCTGCAGTCCTTCCGGTCTGCTTCTCGATAGCTTCTTCATCATAGCCTGATGACTTCATATCCTGCAGCATGGTCTCAGCTTCCTCATCCGTATAGGTGAGGCCTTCCTTTGCTGCAATATATTCGAGGAGCATTTCCTGCTTTACCCTCAGCTTACTGCTGTCCTGGTTCACTGCAGCGAAATCTTCTTCGCTGTTAAATCCGTACTGCTTGAGCATCTGCTCTCTGTCGATCCCGTACTGCTCCGCATACGTGTCGATCTGCTTGCTATTGAGCTCTGTGTAGGCATTGACCTCTCTGTCCGGATACTTCTTTACCTTCGTTTTGTCCAGAGCTTCTGACCAAAGTGCCTGCTTCTGCTCTTTGATTGCCGTCTCTTCCTTCTGGTTTCTCAGCTTCTTCTTGATCGCCTTTTCAAATGCCTCTACGGAATCGTAGTCGTCATTTCCTTTGACGTACTCCTCCTTGGAAGGGACATCGGAGCGCTTTGCAGAATTGATTTTGACAGTGAACACTACGTCCTTGCCGGCCAGATTCTTCTTGCTGTAATCCTTCGGGAAGGTCAGATCGAGTTTCGTCGTATCTCCCACCTTCTTGCCGATGAGTCCGTCTTCAAACCCGTCGATGAGTGCACCGCTTCCGATGGTCAGATCGAAGCCGTCTGAAGCGCCGCCTTCAAAGGTCTTGCCGTTTACTGTGCCGTCAAAGTCGATGTTGACCGTGTCGCCCTTTTTGATCTCATCGCCTGTTTTGAGATCATGGGACTTGGCAGCCTCCTGGAGGACCTTATCCATCTCGGTCTTCATCTCATCATCTGATACCGATATAGCATACGGTGTCACCGTCAGACCTTTGTACTGGCCCGCATCAATGTACTCATCAAGATCGTAATCGCTGTAGGACATGGATGCGACCCCGGATCCGCAGGATGCCAGACCAAATACGAGCATCGCTGTGAACACTGCTGATACTATGATTTTCCTCATATCTGATTCTCCTAGTTCTCAATCGCCTCGATAAGGATATCAATCGCCTCATCGATATCCTCATATGGTATGTTGAGCGGCGGCAGAAGTCGTATCTTCGTCTTTGCCGTGAGCGCCATCACGCCCTTTGCGAGAGCCTCTTTCACGATCTCGCCGGCCGCCTTATCGCTATCTACCTCGATACCCATCATGAGGCCCAGTCCCGTCACGCTCTTTACCTTCGGAGATGCAAGCAGCTTCTCTTTGATGTACTCTCCCTTCTTACATACTTCTTCCAAAAAAGCGTCGTCTATCTGAGAGAGAACGTATCTTGCAGCTGCCGCGGCAACAGGGTTTCCGCCGTAGGTGGTCCCGTGATCTCCCGGTTGCAGAACGTCGCATGTCTTTTCGCCGAACAGCGTTCCGCCGATCGGAAGACCGCCGCCGATACCCTTTGCAAATGAAACGATATCAGGCTTCACATCAAAGTATTCATAGGAGAAGAACTTTCCTGTCCTTCCGATACCTGTCTGTACCTCATCCACGATCAGGAGGATATCATTCTGGCTGCAGATTTCCGCTGCCGCCTTGACGAAAGCTGCATCCAGATCGAGAACACCGCCTTCTCCCTGCACCATCTCCATCATGATCGCACATACATCATCGCTTACCAGTTCCTTCAAAGCGTCCACGTCGTTTGCAGGGCAGTAAAGGAATCCGTCGAGAAACGGTGTGAAGTACTGATGGTAATGCTCCTGTCCCGTTGCCGTGATGGTCGCCATCGTTCTTCCGTGGAAGGAGTTGACCAGGGAGATGATCTTGTTGCAGTTCTCACCCTTCTTCGTCGTACCGTATTTTCTTGCTGTCTTGATGGCTGCTTCGTTAGCCTCGGCGCCGGAATTGCCGAAGAATACCTTCTTCATTCCAGTCCTTGCCGTAAGTGCTTCCGCCACTTCTACCTGAGGCTGGGAATAGAACAGATTCGAGCAGTGCTGCAGCTTGCCTGCCTGCTCCGCAACGGCTGCCACCCATCCCTCGTCTGCGTAGCCGAGGCAGTTTACGCCGATACCGGAAGTAAGATCGATATATTCTTTACCATCTACGGATACACACCTTGAACCTTTGCCGTGATCGATCACGAGATCGAAGCGGGCATAGGTGTTCATGATCTTTTCACTATCAAGATTCTGTATCTCAGTCTTCGTCATTGTCTTCAAAATATCTCTCCTCGCTTTCTGTCAGGATGGCTGTGCCGATCCCTTTGTTAGTGAATATCTCAAGCAGTATACTGTGCGGTATACGGCCATCCATGATATGGATCCTCGATACACCGTTTTCGATTGCTTTGATACAATTATTGATCTTAGGCAGCATGCCGCCTTTGATGATGCCTTCGTCGATGAGTTTTCTTGCCTCATCGATGTATAATTCTGAGATCACCGATTCCGGATCATCAGGATCCATTCTCACGCCTTCCACATCAGAAAGGTACACGAGTTTCTCCGCTTCAAGAGCCTCTGCGATAGCGCTTGCTGCTTCATCTGCGTTTATGTTGTAGGTGTTGCCTTCATCATCCATGCCGACAGGGAAAACGATCGGAAGGAAATCCTTTTTGATCAGGTCGCGCAGGATCTTCGTGTCCACATCTACGATATCACCGACAAAACCGATGTCCTTGCCGCCCGGAGTCTTTTTCTTGACCTTGAACAGACCTCCGTCCTTGCCGCTGATGCCTGCTGCTCTCACGCCAAGCATCTGCACATTGGTAACGAGGTCTTTGTTTACTTTGCCGAGAACCATCTCTGCAAGTTCCATGGTCTTCTCATCCGTCTTTCGGAAACCATCGATGAACTCTGTGTCCATGCCGACTTTATCGACCCACTTGCTGATTTCTTTTCCTCCGCCGTGGACGATGATCGGTTTGAATCCTACCAGCTTAAGGAGCACCACGTCCTGGATGACATTTCTCTTCAGTTCCTCATCCACCATGGCACTGCCACCGTACTTGACGACCATAAACTTCCTGTTGAATCTTCTGATATAAGGGAGGGCCTCAATGAGCACCTCTGCCTTCTCGAGATTCTTACGAATATTGTCCCTGTCTACATCTTGAATAATCATGATCAGCTCCTGTAATCTCCGTTGATCTTAACGTAATCGTATGTCAGGTCACATCCCCATGCTGTTGCCTCTGCATCACCCTGATGCAGATCTACATCTATTGTGATCTCTTTCTGAGAAAGAATTCCTGTTGCCAAGTCTTCGCTGAATTCCTTATGCATCGAACCTTCGCATACGAAGACGCTTCCTGTCTTTGATGACATGGTGACATCAATGTTATCTGCGTTGAATTCGCCCTCTGCATTTCCGATCGCACAAAGTACTCTGCCCCAGTTGGCATCGGATCCGAAGATGGCTGCCTTGAGAAGATCTGATGCGATGACGGATTTACTTACTGCTCTGGCGATCTCTACATCCGGTGCTCCCTTGACATTGCACTCGATGAGTTTCGTTGCGCCTTCCCCGTCAGCTGCCAGATTCTTTGCAAAGTGTACGCTGAGCATATGGAGTGCTTCACAGAACGTATCGAAGTCTTCTCCTTCTTTGTCGATCACAGGATTTCCGGCTAATCCACTGGCCATTACAGCTACTGTGTCATTCGTGGATGTATCACCGTCAATGCAGATCTGGTTAAAGCTGCTCTTGACGACCTCAGAAAGAGCCTTCTGGAGCATCTCCGGTGTTATTGCAGCATCTGTCGTCATGAAGCACAGCATCGTGGCCATGTTCGGATTGATCATGCCGCTTCCCTTTGCTGCTCCGCCGAGATTACAAACGGCTCCGCCGATCTCGAACTGCACGCCGCCTGTCTTAGGAACGGTGTCCGTCGTCATCATGGCTTCTGCAACGCTCTGTCCGCCATCTCTGGTGAGCACCTTTGCCATCTTAGGAATACCGTTTTCAAATGGCTCTATGGACATTTCCTGTCCGATGACGCCTGTGGATGCAACGATAACATCTTTTGGCGAGATATCTGCAGCCTTTGCAACGATCTCACATGTCTTCTTCGCCAGCTCGATGCCGTTCGGAGCACATGTGTTGGCGTTACCGCTGTTGCAGATGATCGCCTGTGCCTTACCATCACTGATGTTCTCTTTCGTAACGATGATCGGAGCACCCTTGACTTTGTTCTGCGTATATACTGCCGCCGCGCTGCAAGGCACTTCACTCACGATCAGCGCCATGTCCTTCTTGTCACTGCCTTCTTTGATCCCGCATGCAGCTCCTGCTGCCCTAAATCCTTTGGCGCTGCATACACCCCCGTTAAACTGTCTCATAGATCAAACCTTTCCCTTCCTCTATTCCTAGCATTATATTCATGTTCTGAACTGCTGCTCCCGATGCTCCCTTGCCAAGATTGTCGTAAGTAGCGATGAGGAGCATGGTGTCATCATGCCCTTCTACCGTTATCTCCATCCTATTGGTCCCCGCAAGCCTGTTGGCCGCGATAAACCCGCCGTCATCAAGAGAATCCACGACACTTACGAGCTTCTGTCCATCATAGAATTCTTTATATATGTCCAGCACCTGATCCTTGCTGAGATCTGCCCCCTGAAGTGGTATCGTGACTTCCATTCCGCTGAAGTAGTTTGCGACCACCGGCATGAATGCAGGCTCTCTCTTGAGCCCCGTGACTGCCATGATCTCCGGAAGGTGCTTGTGGCTCTGTGCGATGCCGTACTGTCTCGGGCTCTCCAGAGCGATGTCGCCACCTGCCTCATACTGTGCGATCATCTTCTTGCCGCCGCCGCTGTAACCTGTGATGGATGTAGCAGCGAATGGATAATCCGCCGGTGCTGCTCCTGCCTCAAGAAGAGGCTTGATCAGCATGATCACCCCTGATGCATGGCATCCCGGCACAGCTACCCTGTTGGCCTTGCGAAGTTCTTCTCGTCTCGTCCTGCTGATCTCGGGCATACCGTAGACCCAGTCCGGAGCCGTCCTGTGAGCCGTGGACGTATCCAGGATCCTGGCGTCCTTCGGAGCCACTGCAGCGATCTCTCTTGCTGCCGCATCCGGCAGGCAAAGGAATGTCACATCTGCACCGCTGATGAGCTTCAGTCTCTCATCGATATCCTTTCTCTTCTCGGGATCGATCGCCAGCACTTCTATGTCGTCACGCTTTGCAAAATATTCATGTATCTTGAGGCCTGTCGTACCCTCTCCACCGTCTATAAACACCTTGTATTTCATTTTATTCTCCATTTCATGGTTATTATTCACATTCGTGTATTTTTATAAATGCTTAGGTATATTTATTCATCCTCACAATAATACACTTTAGAACTGCTATTTGCAAGGGCTGACCTCAAAAAAAATCGGGAAACTTTCACAGCTTCCCGGATTTTTATACAAGTATTATACATTCTGGTCTTAGAGAGCGTTCTTAGCTGTCTCGCAAAGCTGTGCGAATCCTGCAGGATCACTGATTGCCATCTCTGAGAGCATCTTTCTGTTGATCTCGATGTTTGCCTTCTTAAGGCCGTTCATCAGCTTGCTGTATGAGATGTCGTTCATTCTTGCAGCAGCGTTGATTCTAGCGATCCACATTCTTCTGTATTCTCTCTTCTTGTTCTTTCTTCCTACGTATGCTGAACGAAGAGCTCTCATCGTTGCAGGCTTAGCTGCTCTGAACTGCTTGCTCTTAGCACCGTAGTAACCTTTTGCCATTTTAAGGACTTTCTTATGTCTCTTATGTGCGTTTACACCCTTCTTAACTCTTGCCATTTCATTACCTCCTAACTACTACACGTTCAGCACTGACTTGATCCTCTTCAGATCTGCGCTTGATAAAGTTGTTGCCTTTCTGAGATTTCTCTTTCTCTTCTGGCTCTTCTTGGTAAGGATATGGCTCTTATATGCTTTATTCCTCTTAACTTTACCGGAACCTGTCGTCTTGAATCGTTTCATTGCGCCTCTGTGAGACTTCATCTTGTTCTTTGCCATTTGTTGTATCCTCCTGTAATTTATTGGCTTATTTATCTGCTTTAGGGGCCAGGACCATTGTCAGGACCCTGCCGCCTTCGAATTTCGGCTTTTTCTCAACAACTCCTACCTCTGAGACCGCCTCAGCAAACTTGTCCATAACTTCCATGCCTTTGGCTACATAGTCTCTTTCTCTTCCTCTGAATCTGAGGCTCACCTTGAGCTTATCTCCGTTCTTGAGGAATTTGGATCCTGTCTTAGCCTTCACGATGATGTCATGATCCTCTATAAAAGTAGAAAGTCTGATTTCTTTGACCTCAGTCGCCTTCTGCTTCTTCTTGTTCTCCTTCTCCCGCTTCTTCATCTCGTACTTATACTTGCTGTAGTCCAAGATCTTACAAACAGGTGGGTTTGCCTTAGGCGCTATACAAACGAGGTCCAGCTTCTTCTCTTCTGCGAGATCCAAAGCTTCCTGCCTGCTCATGATTCCGAGCTGCTCTCCATCGCCGCTGATTACTCTGAATTCCTTGCCGCGAATCTCTTCGTTGATGAGTGCTTCCTTACTAATTGTTCTATACCTCCAAAACAAACAAACAGCGGATAAGAGTATCCGCTGTGAATTCGCAAAGCAAGCACGGCTGCAGCCGTTACTTCGTGATTATTGACCCCGGTAACTCTCGTCTCGAGGTGAGAAGCGGATGACTCCTTCTTTACTACCTCGAATAATTTACCACAGCGGCACCTGATATGCAAGCACTTTTTTATCCCCAACGTAGTTTTTTCCCTGCTATAATATATAATGTAATGAAGTTGAATGCGAAAGGAACAATTATATGGATATCATGGATTCTTCTGTTCTCACATCTTCACTGAAACTGGGCGAACTCCTTCCTGTCCTGGAAGGCATCACGGATGCCGCCTTTATCGACGATAATGATGGGATCTGTATCTGGTGCAACGGAGCTGTCGAGGAAATGTACATGGAAGACAGCGAAAACATATGCGGCAAAACTGTGGATGAACTGGTGAGCCGCGGTATATTCACCCAGTCTGTAACAAAAGTCGTCCTGGAGCAGAAGACAGACAAGACCCTCATACATGAAAACAAGCACGGCAGGAGGCTCCTCACCAGCGGTTACCCGATTTTTGACGATGACGGGAGCATCTCCTTCGTCCTCACCATTTCCCGTGACATAACCAGGCTCACCACCAGAGACAAACGTCACACGAGGCTCGACAGCAAACTTCTGGATGTGAACAAAGCCGGAAGCTTCGATGTGTCCGACAACCAGATCATCGCCGCAAGCCAGGCCATGCAAAACGTCCTGGTCCTCGTAAGAAGACTATCCACCGTTGATACGCCGGTCCTCCTCACGGGAGAATCCGGAGTAGGCAAAAGCAGGATCGCGAAAGCGCTCCACGATGAGAGTAAGCGATCCGACAAGCCATTCATGCACGTCAACTGCGATGCCATCGCCGACACTATGATTGAAGCCGAACTCTTCGGATACGTACGCGGAACCTTTACGGGATCGAGAGCCGAAGGCAACCAGGGTGTTTTCGAGGCTGCGGAAGGCGGCACGGTTTTTCTCGATGAGATCTCGGGACTTCCACAGAATGCGCAGATCAAGATCCTCAGGGTCATACGGGAAGGCGTGATCCAGCGCATGGGAAGCGTTCGCAACATTCCTGTGAATGTCAGGATCATAGCCGCCACAAGCAGAGACGTCATGGAGCTGGTCAGATCCGGGAAGCTGAGAGACGACTTCTACTACAGTCTCAACGTGGCTCCGATCAGCGTACCGGCTCTCAGAGACAGACCCGAGGACATTTTGCAGCTCATCCAGAGAGAGCTTGGCAGGTTCAATAAGGAACTGGGAGAAAGAAAGTTCCTGGAGACCGACGCCCTCACCGTGCTGATGAAGTACACGTGGCCCGGCAATATCAGGGAGCTGCAGAATATCATCGAAAGGCTCATCCTGACAACAGAAAGCGATGAGATCCATGCCGAGAACATCCCTCCTTACCTCCGGGAAAATGCTGAGAAGAACACGAACAAGAATACGGATATGTCACTGAAGTCCGCTATGGAACAGGCCGAAAAAGAGGTACTGTCCAGTGCTCTGGAAACCTATGGATCCACGAGGGCAATGGCCCGAGTGCTGCAGGTAAGTCAGCCTACGATTGTGAGAAAACTTAACAAATACGGCCTCACAGGTGCCAAAGATTGACATATTCGCTGAACCCTTGTAATTCCAACGTTTCTCGTCACTATTCACAAATGGCACAGTGCATTTGAAAGTGAATAAAAAGGGCCCAAATTCGTGTAATACAATTTTGTATCAGCGATACATTTTTGTATCACGTGGCTTTAACCGTTGCAATTACTGGGTTAGTAGTCGTTAATTAATACACAAACTAAAATCGATACATTTTTGTATCGATTTTTTTAATTGAAATTATTTTCAGAATAATTAAGCTTTGGTTAAATATTTCAAAACTTGACTTCGTTAAAGTATTGACGTGCCCTAAACCATTGAAATTTCAACGTTCATTGGATTTTATCTTCTCTTAATCAGCAGGGTCCCTCCCAGAGTGCCGTTTCATTGACCTTTCTGCTTTACTTTTGCTATTATTAAGTTGCAGGACAGCGGAGTCCTGCGACCAAATTTGTTGATTCATTAATTTATTAATTTAAGGAGGACACTTAAAATGGCAGAGCTTAACTATGCAGAATACGTTGCAGGTTTAGTTGAAAAGGCAAGAGCTGCTCAGGCAATCGCTAACGACTTCACTCAGGAAGACGTTGACCTGATCACAGCTGCAGTTACTTACAACCTTACAAAGCCAGAAAAGGCTAAGATGTATGCTGAGATGCTGGTTGAAGAATCCGGCATGGGTATCGCAGAAGATAAGGTTGGTAAGATCTATGGTAAGGTTTGGGGAGCTTATCTCCAGATGAAGGACCAGAAGTCAGTTGGTCTCATCGACGAGAACCCAGAAGCAGGAATGCAGACTTATGCAAAGCCTATGGGCGTTGTTGCTGGTATCATGCCTGTTACTAACGGTGAAGCTACTCCTATCGTTAAGTCAAACATGGCTCTTAAGACTAGAAATGCAATTATTCTTGCACCACACCCTAAATGCGCTAAGCTGAACGTTGTTATCACTGACGAGATCAGAGCTACTCTGAAGAAGCTGGGATACCCTGAAGACCTGGTACAGACTTGTGCTCCTGAATGGGTTAAACTCGGAACTTCACAGGAACTGATGAAGCAGTGTGACTTCATCCTGGCAACAGGCGGCGAAGCACT
>CAMNNV010000038.1 GCA_946546075.1 uncultured Bacillota bacterium
ATGCCGTATATAGGACTTTTGATAAGTTCATCCAGTTGTGAACATATCTCATCTGCATCTACATATTTATCTATAGCGAATCCGTCATATGCCATGACGATACCTCCTTTATTGTTCTGATGTCCGGGCCGTTTCGCGGGCCTCGATCTTCTTAGCTCTTTTGTTCGTATCTATGGATTTGCCGAATACGAAGAATCTGTCATACAGGTATTCGGTCACTAAATTGCATGCCATGGTAAGACCTATGACGAGGTAGTAGTTCCAGTGCAGAGTATCTGCCAGATAATCTCCTCCGATAGTAGTGACCGGAGTGAATACGCAGTAGAAGGCTGCCACTTTCATCATCGCCACAGGAATGTTGTTGGCTGACTGGAATGTGAAATGCCTGTTCAGCGTGAAGTTCCAGATGACGGAACAGATCAGTGCCGTCAGATAGCACGGCCAGTATGAGAAATCCGTCGCCCTTTCCAGCAGGGTGAATACCAGGATCTCGATGATACCTGCCGAAACGGAAAACAATCCGAACTTCACGGCACGCATGGCTTCTTTGCGCGTTTTTTTGTTGAGACTATCAGCCAATCTACTCATCCCCTTCCTTGCGGTGCTGGGTGCCTGAGGCATCCATGGCTGCGAAATTATGCTTGTTGGAGTTGTATAGATCCTTGAAAACTTTGTAATTCCTGTCGTAGATCTGTGAATATTCTTTTCGTGGAACGAAGGCCTTTGAGACTTCCATCAGTTCTCCGGCGGCTTCGATATCTGCGATGACGCCGAGTCCTGCTGCTGCCGTCAGCGCCGCACCTGCTGAGCCTACATTCTGAGGGCTTTCGGGGACTTCGATCCTTCTGCCGGTGATATCGGCGAGGATCTGGCACGTCACATCGCTGAGAGCACCTCCGCCGCAGAATCGGATAGTATCCGAAGTGTGGACTTTGTGCTCCTGGCATTCCAGCATCCATTTCATATGGAAGCAGACACCTTCGGTAACGGCCCGGATCATCTCCGTTTTGCCGGTATCCAGCGTCAGCCCGAAGAATATGCCGGTGGCGTTATGATCTTCAAAAGGACATCGGTTGCCGTGGAGCCACGGCGTGAAAATGACTCCGCCTGAACCAGGAGGGCACCGTTCGATGACCTCGGACATATATTCATAAAGACTGCTGTAGATGTGCTCTTTGCTGCCTGTTATCTCATTGGTTTCCAGATACACACCGATCTCGTCGAGAGCCAGGTGATCCTTCACCCATTCCAGGCTCTTGCCCGCAGTCTCCATCTCTGCGAAATAATTGTATTTGCCTCTCTGGGCCCCTATGATGGAGGCCATCATGGTGTTCGTGTCTACGTATTGCTTATCTACGATAGTAGATACCCATCCTGAAGTGCCGCAGTATATGTGGGTATCTCCCGTGCGTACACAGCCGCTTCCGATGCCGATGAGAGTTGCATCGCCGCCGCCTCCGAACACAGGGATCCCTTCCGGAAGACCAAGCTCCTGCGCCTTGTCACTGCGCAGCGTCCCGGCCACGTCCGTGACATCGATCACCGGTGGAAGATGCTCGATATCCACACCGAACATGTTGCAAAGCTCGCGGCTCCAGCTTTCTTTGCCGTTTCTCGTATCGTAGAGGATCGTGGAAAAAGCGCTGTCTCTTGTCATCACGAAATTGCCCGTCATCCGGCCGATGAAGTATTCCTTGACATCCAGCCACCATCTCGCCCTCGCGAAATTGTCCGGTTCGTTGTTCTTCACCCAGAGGTACTTCCACATCGGATCCTTGACGCTTGCAGAGACCGCCCCCGTTATCCTGAGACTCTTGAGAAGCTTTCTGGCATTCATGCCGGCGATCTTGAATCCGCTTCCGATCCCTGCCGCCATTTCTTCCGACGCCCGCTGATCCATGTAGCTCATCGGATTTCGTACAGGCACACCTGTTTCGTCCACCAAAACGAGCCCCTGCATCTGTGAGCAGAAGGAGATCGCAGACACGTCCTCCGCAGACACCCCGTTATCCTTTGCAAAAAGTTCGCGGGTGCTGGAAACGAGAGCGTCCCACCATTCATCGGCATGCTGCTCCGCTCCGCCGCCTTCCAGGGTATAAAGATCGTACGAGGCGGAGGCGTATCCTATCATCTGTATGCCGGTATCGATGCGAAACAGACATGTCTTGATACCTGTTGTCCCTACGTCGTAGGCAAGGATGTAAGTCATCGAAAGTCACCTCATCTGGTGCTGATGGCAGCCAGTATGAATTTCATTAACTGTTCTCTAACGTGTTCGTCTTTGTCCATGATGTCATCGCCGCAGTACTCTCTGAACCTGTCTTTGTAGTAATCGCAGGCATATGAGAAATGCAGCATCATCATGAGATTGTCGAAGAAAAAGGCGAAAAGCTGCGGATCGAGGTCATCGCGTACGACGCCGGCGTCCTTAGCTTCAGCAAGGATCCTGCTGTATGCAGAAGCTGCATGCCCCTCGATCTGATGAGCGATCTTGTCAGGATGCGGTGATCCTGAAACGATGATCTGATGATATAGTCTGAAGTATTCCGGATGTGTCCGGGCAGCTTCCTGCAGATGCAGGATGAGGTCCTCGATCATGCTCTCAAGGGTGACATCATTCTTTGTTATATCGGCGAAGATCTCTTCGAGATATTCAAGGCTGAGCTTGACGCATTCCCCGAAGAGCGCCTCTTTGTCTTCATAGTACTTGTAGATCACACCAACACTGAGATGCGCATCCTTAGCGATCTTGTTGATGCTTGCGCCGTTATAGCCTTTCTCTCCAAAGGCATCGATGGCGACAGAAATGAGTTTGTCGATCTGTTTCTGTGTGAGAGGTTTTAACATAGGCAGATCCTTTCTTTTTAACAGCTTGTGAATGATTGTTCACGAGTTAATTACATTGTACTTGTATTATAGCAGGATGTCAATGGATTCGCTCGTGATTAAGCACCCAAAAATTTGATTTTATATACGAGTCTGCGTATAATATTCATGTAACAATTATTCGGAAATCAGGAGGGTATTGCATGAAATTATATGATACTGGGATTTTTCTTTTGAACGGAAGTGAGATCATCGCAGATAACGCCGATGCGGCTGCGAAACTGGCGGCAAAAGGCATCACTGCGGATAAGGCAGAGGCTGCCAGAGGCACGATGGCCTACAACATCCTGAAGGCTCACAACACTTCCGGGAACATGGAGAAACTGCAGATAAAATTCGACAAGATGACGTCCCACGACATCACCTTTGTAGGAATCATCCAGACTGCCAGAGCATCCGGGCTGGAGAAATTCCCTATCCCTTACGTACTTACGAACTGCCACAACAGCCTTTGCGCAGTAGGAGGAACGATAAATGAGGATGACCACATGTTCGGGCTTACATGTGCGAAGAAGTACGGCGGCGCATACGTGCCTCCGCATCAGGCTGTCATCCATCAGTATGCGAGAGAAATGCTGGCAGAAGGCGGCGGCATGATTTTGGGATCCGACTCTCACACGAGATACGGAGCACTCGGTACGATGGCCATGGGAGAGGGCGGTCCTGAACTGGTCAAGCAGCTTCTGAGCCAGACGTATGATATCAACATGCCTGGCGTCATCGCCATCCACATGACCGGCGCACCGGTACCGGGCGTTGGCCCTCAGGACGTGGCACTTGCCATCATCGGAGAAGTATTCAAGAACGGTTACGTCAACAACAAGGTCATGGAATTCGTAGGACCTGGAGTGGCATCCATGAGCGCTGACTTCAGGATCGGCGTGGATGTCATGACGACGGAGACGACATGCCTGTCATCTATCTGGGTAACGGACGAGAAGATCCAGGAGTGGTACGACATCCACGGAAGAAGCGAAGCCTATAAGGAACTGAAGCCTGCAGAGGTTGCTTACTATGACGGATGCGTAGAGATCGATCTGTCTGCGATCAGACCGATGATCGCTATGCCGTTCCACCCGAGCAACACCTACACGATAGAAGAACTGAAGGCAAACCTGATGGATATCCTCGACGATGTTGAGAAAAAGGCGCTGGTCAGCCTCGACGGTCAGGTGGACTTCACTCTGAAAGATAAAGTCATCAATGGACAGCTCTACGTAGAGCAGGGCATCATCGCAGGATGTGCCGGCGGCGGATTCGAAAATATATGCGCGGCTGCTGACATCCTGGACGGCAAGTACATCGGAGCCGATGAGTTCACGCTCAGCGTATATCCTGCAAGTACGCCGGTATACATGGAACTGATGAAAAACGGTGCAGCAATGAAGATCCTCCAGTCAGGCGGTATCATGAAGACTGCATTCTGCGGCCCATGCTTCGGCGCAGGAGACACACCGGCAAACAATGCTTTCAGTATCCGTCATTCCACGAGAAACTTCCCGAACAGAGAAGGCTCCAAGCTCCAGAACGGACAGATCGCATCCGTTGCCCTCATGGACGCAAGATCCATCGCAGCAACGGCAGCGAACAAGGGCTTCCTGACTTCGGCAACGGAGATGGATTGCGAGATCAAGACACCGAAGTACTTCTTCGATGCAGATATATATGCAAACAGAGTCTTCGATTCCCACGGAGTCGCAGACCCATCCGTAGAGATCAAGTTTGGACCGAACATCAAAGACTGGCCGGATATGAGCCCGCTGCCTGAGAACATGTTCCTCAAGGTCGTATCGGAGATCCACGACCCTGTAACGACAACCGACGAACTGATACCATCCGGCGAGACATCATCCTACCGCTCGAATCCTTTGGGACTGGCAGAATTCACGCTGAGCAGGAAGGACCCTGCGTACGTGGGAAGAGCGAAGGAAGTCCAGAAGGGCCAGAAGGCGATCGAATCCGATTCCTGTCCGGGCGAGGCACTGCCTGAGTTCCGTCCGATCATCCACAAAGTACAGGAGCAGTATCCTGATGTGGAGAGAGACAATATCGGCATCGGAAGCACGATCTTCGCTGTGAAGCCGGGCGACGGCTCTGCAAGAGAGCAGGCGGCATCATGCCAGAAGGTTCTTGGCGGATGGGCCAACATCGCCAACGAATACGCAACGAAGAGATACCGTTCCAACCTGATCAACTGGGGAATGGTACCGTTCCTGATCCCGTCAGGAGATCTGCCATTCACAAACGGTGACTACATCTTCATCCCTGCCATCCGCAAGGCGATAGAAGATAAGCTGACGGAGATACCGGCATACGTTGTGAGCGAAGAGGAGATGAAGCCATTCACTCTGCAGCTTGGGGAACTCACCGACAGAGAACGCCAGATCATCCTCAAGGGCTGCCTGATCAACTATAACAGGGTATAGTATAAACCGTAGCACGTTTATTATAAAAAAGGAGAGTATTATGAATCTGGTCAAAATACTTACAGCAGCACTCACATCAGCTGCAGCACTGGATGCTTTATCAAAGAAGACAGGCATCAACAAAAAAGTGCTTGCTTCCATTATCGGAGTAGCGGTCCCTATGCTCATGAAGAGGCTCACAAGCAACGCTTCATCCGAGTCAGGGGCAGCATCACTTCTGGGAGCTCTCGGCCAGCACAAGACGACGAAGAGCATCGAAGCTCAGCTTGATGAAGCCGACGAAGAAGATGGCGCTAAGATCATCGGACATATCCTGGGAGCTGACAAAGACGATGCACTCAAGAAAGTTGCAAAGGAGGCAGGCGCAAGCGAAAACGAAGTTGCAAGGGTATTGGGCAATATCTCGCCATCCGTTCTCAGCAGCCTGAATTCAGCCACGACTTCCGCACAGAAGCAGAAGGCTTCCGGCGTGGACCTCAGCGATGGCTTCGATATGAAGGACGTAATGGGACTCATGGGCATGGCACAGGGCATGGCAGGCGGACAGGAATCCGGCGGTGGTCTGGGAGATCTTCTGGGATCCTTCCTGGGCGGCGGTCAGAAACCAAGCAAGAAGGAAGACGGTACAGAGCTTATCCAGGCTCTGCTTGGCATGATGAAATAGCATAAACAGCAGAGGGGAGGCTTAGCTTCCCCTTTTCTTTTTTGACGAGGAGAGGAAATGAAGAATATCGGATTTATCGGCGTTGGCATCATGGGAAAGTCCATGGTGCGAAACCTCATGAAAAACGGATACGACGTGCACATCTTTGCGCGCACACCTTCAAAGGTGGAAGATGTGGTCTCGGAAGGCGCAAAACTGTGCGGGTCCATCCCGGAGTGCGTGAAGGGCCGCGATGCGGTGATCACCATCGTGGGCTACCCGAAGGACGTGGAGGACGTCTATTTCGGAGATGAAGGCGTGGTCGAAAATGCAGACCCCGGGACCTTTGTGATCGACATGACGACCACGAGCCCTGCACTGGATCAGAAAGTGGCGGAGAAAGCGGCGGCACGGGGACTGCGGTTCCTCGATGCGCCTGTGACCGGCGGAGACAGAGGAGCGAAAGCCGGGACCTTGTCCATACTCGTAGGCGGGGCAAAAGAAGACTTCGAGGCATGCCGAGACCTGTTCATGGCCATGGGAAAGAACCTCACATGGTATGGACCTGCGGGGGCAGGGCAGCACGCGAAGCTGGCGAATCAGATCCTTCAGGCATCGATCATGTCGGGACTTTGCGAAGCGATGGCCTATGCGGATAAGATGGGACTGGATCTGAACGTTTTCATGGAGGGAGCCAAGGCGGGAGCCGGTCAGAATGCGCTGCTGGAATCCTACGGACCGCGGATCGTGTCCGGCGACTTCGATCCCGGGTTCTTCATCGATTTCTTTATCAAAGATATGAAGCTGGGATACGAGGCGGCAAAGGATGCGGGGCTGGATCTCTCATCGCTGAAACTTGCCATGGACCACTACGAGAAACTCAGCGAGGACGGCCACGGCCGCGACGGCATGCAGACACTGATAAAGTATTACGAATAGTTCGCACGGGGCGCCACCGGGCGATTACAAAACCATATTGTATTAAATCAAGCACACATCAACTCCTTTTATACTTGAGCGTCATTCATAAGAACGTCAAGTATCGTCAGAAATGCACGCAGGTTTGATGTGTGTTTTTATGCTTTTGCGACAAAATCAACGTTTCGGTGTGGCAAAACGCATTTTTTATAACATTTAGAAAAAGTGCGCGATAGGTCTTGAAAATAGAAATCATAGTGTTATAATGAGCATGCTGTATCTTGTATACACGCATAGAGCAAGACCAATCGCAAGGTCATCTAGGTTGTATTAAATAAGGTTGTAACAAATTAATAAGGAGATTGTGTGTATGAGTATGAGTAGAGATGCTCTGGTGGAACGGATCATATCCCTTCTGCCTGATGCAGACTGCGGCGGATGTGCCTGCGGGACTTGTACTGCCTGTGCAGAGGCGATGGCAGACAGCAAGGACCCGACGCTCTGTCCTGCAGTGAATCAGAAAATCGTAGACAAGATGGCGAGAGCCATGGGAATCGAAGCCCCAACGATCAGAGAGATGGTGGCTTTTTTGGGTTGCAGCGGATGTGCAGCCGGAGTGGAGAGATTCCGAGAGTCCTGCAGCACATGCCAGGAAGCGGTCGACGGCGGCTTCATGCGCGGCGAGTGCAAGGACGGATGCGTAGGCCTGGGCTCCTGCATAAAAGTATGTAAGTTCGGAGCCATGTCCATGGTAGACGGCAAGCTGGTCATCGATCATGAGACTTGCACAGGTTGCGGCGTCTGCGCAGAGGAGATCGTTTGCCCTCAGAACCTGATCCGGATGATCCCGAGAGAAGCCAGCAACTTCATTCCTTGTTCCTCCACAGAGGAAGATCAGGAGAAAGTCAGAAGCACATGTAATTACGGATGCATCGGATGCGGCGAGTGCGAGATCGTTTGCCCGCAGGATGCTGTCCACCTCATAGATAACCACGCAGTGATCGATTACGACAAGTGTGCAGGATGCGATGCATGCACCATCAGATGCCGCAAGAAGATCATCATCGACACGTATCACGACCTGGGCTCTCTCAAAGAGAGCGTGGCATTCGTCCACTGCAGCGAGGGAAGCAAAGCAGGTAAGGTGTACGAAGAGATGGGCATCACTTCATGTGAAGAAGCGGCTACACTGAGCCAGAAGGAACTGAACCTTTGCACGACGGGATGCTGCGGTCTGGGAAGCTGCACGAAGGTATGCCGTTACGGTGCCATCACCATGGTGGACGGCACGGCGAAGGTGGATCCTGAGAAGTGCGTAGGATGCAGAGACTGCTATCTTACTTGTCCGAAGCACATCATCTCCATGGTGCCTTACAGCGGACAGAAGATGGTGGCCTGCTCATCCGTAAGAGACTACGAAGAGAAACTTGAGATATGCAGCGCAGCATGCACAGGATGCGGAGACTGCGTTGCCAACTGCCCGAACGATGCGATCTACATGGAATTCGGTCATGCTGTCATCGACCCGCTGATCTGTGAAGACTGCAAGATGTGTCAGTACGTTTGCGCAAGAAACGTCATCAAGGAACTGGAAGTGCCTGAATACATCTTCACACAGAGAGAAGTCGTAAGTACGTCCAAAGGGGAGGTGTTCAGATGAGAAAATTAAAGACGATGGACGGAAACACAGCTGCAGCACACGTTGCCTATGCTTTTTCGGAGGTTTCCGCTATATATCCTATCACTCCATCATCCCCGATGGCAGAGTCCATGGATGAATGGGTATCCGATGGAAGAAAGAATGTTTTTGGTGAGCCTGTAAGGATCATCGAGATGGAATCTGAGGCTGGTGCAGCAGGTGCTGTACACGGATCCATAACGGCAGGTTCCTATACATCCACATTCACGGCATCACAGGGACTGCTCCTGATGATCCCGAACATGTACAAGCTGGCAGGAGAGCAGACTCCTGCAGTATTCCACGTTGCAGCAAGAGCGCTGGCGTCTCATGCACTCAGCATCTTCGGCGACCATCAGGACGTCATGAGCGTGCGCCAGACAGGCTTTGCGATGCTCTGCTCCAACAGCGTGCAGCAGACGATGGATCTGGCGGCAGTAGCACACCTTGCGACCATCGCAGGCAAGCTGCCGATGCTCCACTTCTTCGACGGATTCAGGACATCCCACGAGTATCAGAAGATCGAAGTATGGGATTACGATGATCTGAAGGAAATGGTGGACTGGAAGGCAGTCCGCAGATTCCGCGACTCCGTCATCAACCCGAACCATCCGCACAGCAACGGGTCTGCAGAACAGCCGGAGACATTTTTCCAGCATAGAGAAGCGGCGAACACAGCGTACAACGAGACGGTGGACATCGTCGTTGAATATATGAATAAGGTCAACGCCAAGATCGGCACAGACTACAAACCGTTCAATTACTACGGTGCTCCCGATGCGGAGGAGATCATCGTGGC